>JABDBC010000013.1 GCA_013288825.1 Chlamydiota bacterium | reverse complement strand
ATGGAGAGGAAATTGATAATCAAAAAAAGAGGGACTCAACGAATTTCGTTCTTGAACAAAATTCGGCAACTGAGTAAATTGAGACATCTTCAGCAAAGTTCCTCTTTGATGAGGCAATAATAAGCCTTTGATAAGTGGTTTTTTTGATGAGGCCCCATCGTCTAGTCTGGCCTAGGACACCGGATTTTCATTCCGATAACAGGGGTTCGAATCCCCTTGGGGTCATTGAGTCTTTAGCTCAGTTGGTTAGAGCACCTCACTTTTAATGAGGGGGTCGATGGTTCGAGTCCATCAAGACTCACTTTCTTTTTTTTGGTCACAAGACCATCTTTCATAAAAAAATGTTTAGACAGTGCGCTAAACAGATTTCAACTTTCTTCTTAACTCCCTCATTAGTTCTTGCAAGGATGGCATTAAGATTCATGCCTACGTACGTGTGGACATAATGAGGTAATTGCAGAAGTGCCACATCATCAGGCCAACGCTATTGGTTTGTGCCGGCCCTCCGGGACGGTGTGTGTTGGTTGACGGTTACCCAGGCTTTGCTTACCCCTCCGGGGAGCTTCAACCTGGGCTATTACATGAACAGGCCCTCCGGGCTGTTTGCAACTTCTGTTATTTGCTGTGCTACATAAATCGAGGCGGTTCAGCAAACAAAAAACGTTGCAAACAGCCCGGAGGGCCTGTTCATGTAATAGCCCAGGTTGAAGCTCCCCGGAGGGGTAAGCAAAGCCTGGGTAACCGTCAACCAACACACACCGTCCCGGAGGGCCGGCACAAACCAATATCCGTTGGCCTGATGATTTGGCACTTCTGCAATTACCTCTAATGGACATGGACGATAATGGACTATGATGGAAGTACTGTATTGTCCATTATCTTCACACGAGCACGAATTTTATATGACATCAAAAGGGATGACGAAGCAAATTGCTGTGATCAGCACAAGCGACAACTGAAACATGCGGCGTCCCCACAGTTGGTCATCGCGGCTGTTAAATCCCTTCAGACATAACAATAGCCACATACCACCACCTGTCAAAGCCACAAGTAGATATAGGTATCCTGTATAATTAAAGAAAGTTAGCATGATAGCTGCCAACATAAAGGCGAGAATATAAAGTACCATATGTATTTTCGTTCTCAAAGCTCCTTTTATGACGGGCAGCACGGGAATTTCTGCAGCGACATAATCGTCAAAGTTAGACATGGCTATCGCAAAAAAGTGGGGCATTTGCCATAGAATCAACATCATAAATAAAATGAGCGCGCCTGCATCGAAATGATTACTCACAGCACAGTATCCGACAACCGGTGGCACAGCCCCTGCAATGCTTCCGATGGCTGTTCCATAAATGGTACGCCCCTTCCAAAAGCTATAAAGAACAACATAAACAAAAAAGCCGGTTCCTGCGACAAGAACAGTCAAAAGATTGGTGTATAAAAACAAAATTAAGTTGCCGAGGACTCCAAGGCATATCGCAAAGAAAATGGCGTTGCGTCCGGAGATTAATCCTTTGACAAGCGCGCGATTTTTTGTCCGCTTCATTTTCTGATCGATTTGCCGATCGATGAAATTATTAAAAACACAAGCGGAAGCCATAATGAAGGCTAGACCGATTAGGGTCTGAAAAAATAACCAGAGGTCAATTGCTCCCTTTGAAGCTAGCAAAAAGCCCGCTGCAACAGTGACCAAATTCCCTAAAAGAATTCCTGGCTTAGTCAACAAGTAGTAATTAATCATGATGTTTTTCCATTGGCATATTTGTCATATCTGACATGACGCGATCATTTAAATCATGCATAATCCATAAAGATCCAATGGCAATAATCAGGAGAACCATGATCATGAAATAAAATACAACACTCTCCCAGCGCGGTTTGGCTTCTTGTCCGAGATGTAAGAAGTATCGCAGCTGAAATATCGCTTGAGCAAGGGCCAACATTGTAATTGTCAATACCAAGACAGATCCTGTAAACACCTTTGCTATGACGATATAAAAGGAGGCTGCAGTTAGTAAAATCGAAGTGATGAAGCCGATAACATAGGACTTGAGAGTTCCATGCCATTCTTTTTTGATCTCTTTTAAACTAAGCTCGTGACTCATCTTAGATCACCCCCATCAAGTACACTATAGTAAATATGAAAATCCATACAAGATCTAAGAAGTGCCAGAACATGCTGAAAACGACAAGTCTTCGAAAAGTAGCTACTGTAATACCACTCAAAAGGACCTGCACTATCATCACAATCATCCAAAATAATCCAACTGTAACGTGAAGTCCATGTGTGCCAACCAATGTAAAAAAGGAAGACAAGAAAGCGCTTCGATTCCAACTGTTTCCTTCTAGAACAAGATGTGAAAATTCATGCAATTCAATTGCAACGAATGAGGCCCCCAATACAAATGTCAGGGCAAACCAAAGAATGATTTGATTTTTCTTACTGTGCACTGCCGACAGAACGCCTAAGCCGCAGGTAACACTGCTGAACAGCAAGATCATTGTTTCGATGGAAGCTATAGAAAGGCTAAAGATATCGCGCGATGAGGGGCCTCCAAAAGTGCTGTTGTGTAGGACTGCATAGGTTGCAAAGAGCGTTGCAAATAGGATGCAATCGGTCATCAGATACATCCAAAAGCCTAAAATGGTTTTGGAAAAAGTATCTTGATGTGGATCTGGAACGCGGGTGTCTGCATGAGAATCATGGGTGTGGTGAACGGCTAGGGTTTCCATTATCTAGCTCCTTGCTTACTTAGGTGGGCAGCTTCCATTTCTTTTACCTGTTTAGCGGTGATCATTTCATGTTCATCTTCGCCAGAGAGGCGAATAATTAAACAAATGACAATAGCAACAAAGCTAGCGAGTGCGAGCCATGTCATATACCAAGTCATTGCAAAGCCAAAAATCAAACTTAAAATTCCAATATACAGTCCCATGGGGGTGTTTTTTGGAAGATGAATATCTTCGTAATTTTTGTTTTGTGGAGGCGCGTGGCCTTCTTTGATGGCCCACAAGGGGTCGAGATCATCGACAATCGGGGTGATTGCAAAATTATAGATGGGTGGAGGAGATGGTGTGGACCATTCCAAAGTCCTGCCATTCCAAGGATTCCCTGTGACATCGAGGTTTTTCTTGCGGTCTTTAATGCTCATAAATAGGCCGTAAATTTGAACACCTACTCCGCATAAAATGATGAGAGCGCCTATTCCGACTATGATGAACAAGGGTTGCCATCCGGTAGAGGCCTCATAATGATCCAAGCGCCTTGTTGCCCCCATAAAGCCGAGCATGTAGAGGGGCATAAAAGCAAGTAAAAATCCCGTAAACCAGCACCAAAAGGCATAGATGTTCAATCGTTCGCTTAAAAAGAATCCGGTAAATTTTGGGAACCAATAGGTAAAACCACAGAAAAATCCGAATAGCATTCCGCCGATCACCATGCCATGAAAGTGGGCGATCAGAAATAAGCTGTTATGTGCTTGGTAATCAACAGGAGGTGCAGACAGCAAAATGCCTGTCATTCCACCGATGCTAAAGTTTAGCACAAAAGCAAAAAACCACAGCATTGGGGAAGTAAAATGAACACGTCCTCGGAATTTTGTGAATAACCAGTTAAATAACTTCACACCGGTGGGAATGGCGATTAACATTGTCATGATCCCAAAAAAGGCATTAACACCAGAGCTTGCGCCCATTGTGAAAAAATGATGCAGCCATACGACAAAGGACAAAAATGTGATAACAATGAGGGCCCAAACCATGGAAGCATATCCGAATAGACGCTTTTCAGAGAAGGTTGGAACCACTTCGGAAAAGATGCCAAAGGCCGGTAAAATGAGAATGTAGACTTCAGGATGTCCCCACGCCCAGATGAGATTGATATACATCATGGGATTTCCGCCAAAGCCTGCAGTGAAAAAATGCATGCCTAAATAGCGATCTAAAGAGAGTAAGACAAGCGTTGCTGTCAAGATTGGAAAGGCAAAAATGACCAGAACCATTGCACAGAGTCCGCTCCAAACGAAGATGGGCATTTTCATGAAAGTCATCCCTGGGCAGCGCATTTTCAAAATTGTCACTATGAAGTTAATGCCTGAAAGGGTGCTTCCAATGCCTGCGATTTGCACGATCCATATCCAATAGTCGACACCCTCATCTGGACTATATTCAATTCCTGAAAGAGGTGGGTAAGCAAGCCAGCCCGTTGCTGAAAATTTACCGATAGCCAATGAGAAGAGGGACAACACAGAAGCCGCTGCAAAAAGCCAGAAACCGAGGGCATTTAAAAAAGGGTAGGCAACATCTCTGGCTCCAATTTGCAGGGGGATAACGAGATTCATAAGACCAAAAACAACACCCATTCCTACAAAAAAGATCATGGTTGTGCCGTGAGCAGAAAAAATCTCTTGGAAATGGCCTGGAGCAATGAAACCATGGGCATCGCCGACGGAAAGAGCTTGTTGCAAACGCATCATGAGTGCGTCTGAGAAGCCTTTGAAAAACATGAGAAGGGCGACGATGATGTACATCAGGCCAATTTTTTTGGGATCCACTGAAGTGAACCATTCATCCCACAGCCACTTCCATTTCTTAGAGTAAGTAATGGCACCCATAATGCCAATGCCTGTTAAGACCATCATAACAACGGCAAAGTTCTGACTGGGCTCGTGCTTAAAAGCCTCTAGGGTTAGTCTGCCAAACATAGATGACTATTCCTTTTTCGGGAGTAATAATTCCCGTTAAAACATCTTTGTAAGATTTTTACCACAGAGATCACAGAGAACAGAGGGGGAGCAGAAAAGTAACAGGATATGCAGGATCGCAAGCGGCAGGATAAGAAGGATAGTGAGCATCCTCTTGTAATTCAAAAGAATTTCCAATGGATCTAAGGCCGGGAGGCCTTAGATCCATTGGAAATTCTTTGTATATCAAGAGGATGCTCACTATCCTTCTTATCCTGTCGCTTGCGATCCTGCATATCCTGTTACTTTCCTGCTCCCCCTCTGTTCTCTGTGATCTCTGTGGTAAAATTAAAATTTAGTTGTTTTTTTTACCCGAATCACTGTTCCGGGAGCATATATTTCATTATTATTTGATCGAAAAGACTGTCGTCTTTCAACTGATAAATCCCGACAGCGTTGTTCTTACTCGGAGCTGCTAATTTATTGTATTCTTCAAGATTGAGAATGCTTGACGATTGTTTTGCTGTTTTCAACCATTCATTGTAAACCTCTTCAGATGTGGCTCTGGCGATGAAATGCATCCCTGAAAAACCTTCACCGCTGAGGTTGGCTGAAGAACCTCTGAAATCTCCCTCTTCATTGGCGATAAGATTTAATTTGGTCTTCATTTTTGGCATCGCATAAATTTGACCGGCTAGATGGGGAATCCAAAAGGAGTTCATGGGAGCATCAGCAGTGATTTCAAATTGAATGGGAACATCTTTAGGAAATTGAACAAAATTGATGCTGGCAATTTTCTCTTCTGGATAGAGGAATAACCACTTCCACTGTAGTGCCACAACTTGGATTGTCATTGGCTTTTTGTCAGATTCAAGCGGCTTGTAGGGATCTAGTTGATATGTTTTGTTCCATGTGATTATCGCAATTATGAGAGTCAAAACACAAGGAATGCCCCACCATACATATTCTGCGAGGCGGTTATCTATCAAATCAGGATCATATGTTCCCTTAGGGTTATTTGCTCTGTACTTCCAGGAAAATATAAAAGTGAAGATGTAGACTGGAATGATCACAAGCAACATGATTGCTTGGATAATGAACAGGAGGTTGCGTTCTTCGAGAGCAATGATCCCTTTCGGAAACAAAACAGAGATGTTATCGCGGAAATGAAGAACTGATAAGGGTTGCATGATTAGAAAAATGAGTACGATTATGCCCGAAAAGATCAGCATAAAAGGTAGAAAATTTTTTCCTTTTTTCATATTTGCAAAAAACCCCTCTAGGTTCATCAGTCTCCCGAATGTCGGGATCATAAACATAAGTTTATTAAGTAACAATTTTTATTTTCGGAGGGGATTTTTGGGGCTTGTCATCGTACAGAATTATGCATGAGTTTCGCTTACGATTTTTGCAAGACAATTCGTGCCTACTTAACTTGCGTAAATTTGCATTCTGTTATAGCGTAATTTTAGGTAAGAGGAGATAGCAAATGGACAATGCTCAACATTCATCACTGTCAGAAATTTCCTCTATGCAGGCAGTTGAAATTGCAAATCTAATCAGCAAAACCTCCTCTGAAAACCAACAAGAAATTTTCAAGCAGCTACGCCCTCCGTTAGCTGTGAGGGTATTTGAATACCTTCCACGCAATGTTCAAAAATCGATCATCTGTAGTCTAGAGCCTGAAAAAGCTGCTGTTATTCTTCAAGAAATGTCACCCGATGATCGAACTGCTTTTTTGGAGGAGCTTCCAAAAGGCACCACAAGCGAACTTCTGAAGCTTATGTCTGAAGAAAAACGCAAATTGACTTTGACATTGCTTGGGTATCCGAAAAATACTGTTGGACGCCTAATGACAACGGATTATATTGCTGTAAAATTGGACTGGACCGTTCAACAAGTGCTGGATTATGTCAGAAAAAATGGCCGCGATAGCGAAACAATCAACGTGATTTATGTCATAGATGATCATGGAAAATTAATAGATGATATTCGGATCAAAGAATTTCTGTTTGCTGCACTTGATGCTAAAGTAAAAGACCTCGCTGATTATAAATTTGTAGCTTTATCGGTCAATGATGTTGATGATCAAGCAATCAAGGTATTCCTAGACTATGATCGAGTGGCTTTGCCAGTAGTGGACAATCAGGGTATTCTCATTGGTATTGTGACAGTCGATGATGTATTAGATCTCATGACTGAGCAAGCCACAGAAGATATCCAAAAAATCGGGGGTACAGCTGCGCTAGAAGGACCCTATTTGCAAACCCCCTTTTTAGATTTAATAAAGAAAAGAGCCGGTTGGCTAGTTTTGCTTTTCATTGGTGAAATGTTTACCGCAACAGCATTAGGCTATTTCGAAGGGGAAATTGCTAAAGCGGTTGTATTAGTTCTTTTCCTTCCTTTAATTATTTCAAGTGGTGGAAATTCTGGTTCTCAGGCGTCTACGTTAATCATTCGGGCTCTAGCAATAGGAGAGCTCACTTTACAAGACTGGTGGAAAGTGATGCGAAGGGAAGTTTTTTCAGGAATATTTTTAGGGGTCATTTTGGGTGTTATAGGAATGATGCGAATAAGTCTTTGGAGTGCCTTTTCGGATATCTATGGACCTCATTGGCTCCTTGTTGCTGTTACGGTGTTTTTTGCTTTGATTGGTGTCGTCTTGTGGGGTTCGTTATCTGGGGCGATGCTGCCTTTAATTTTAAAAAAGATGAAGCTTGACCCTGCAGTAGCTTCAGCGCCTCTTGTGGCAACTCTGGTTGATGTCACAGGGATCATTATCTATTTCATAACCGCTTCTTTCATTCTGCGTGGAACCTTGTTATAACAATAAAAGTTTGTTGACAATCATCGAAATATTTGTGAAAATAGGTAAGAGTTCAGATGCTCCTTCGCTATATGTCAGGCCTTCAGCCTGAGATGTTTATGTGCTAAACCTAGGGCGTTGCCCTAGGCTTTTATAAATCAGGCTTTCAGCCTGAGCATAGTTCTCAGGGCAACGCCTTGAAATATAACAGCCTAGGGCAACTTTTATAAATCAGACTTTCAGCCTGAGCATAGTTCTCAGGGCAACGCCCTGAAATATAACAGCCTAGGGCAACGCCCTAGGTTTGGCACATAAACATCTCAGGCTGAAGGCCTGACATATAGCGAAGGGGGTTCTGAACTGTTACGAAAATAGACTTAAGAGATTCCAAAAGAATGTAACGATGTTATGTGAGATAGTGTATGCCAAAGTCAACGATTGATAAAAGTAATCCTGTGACGGTATTTGATGTGGCGGCCTATATAGTGGAAAAGCAACCAAAAAAGCCACCTATGACTACCTGGAAGCTTCAAAAGCTGGTGTATTATTGTCAGGCTTGGTCTTTAGTTTGGGATGAACAGCCTCTTTTCAAAGAAAAGATTCTTGCTTGGGCAAATGGTCCAGTAGTAAAAGAGTTGTATGAACTGCATAGAGGACAGTTTCATATAAAAAAACTTCAAAAAGGATCCTCTGAAAATTTATCCCATAATCAAAAAGACTCTATAATTAGTGTTTTAAATACATATGGTGACAAAACCGCGCAGTGGCTCAGTGATCTTACTCATATGGAAACCTCTGGATTGAAGCACGGAAAGGTTTAAACCCCGGCGAAAGAGGTAAAGTCGAAGTTAAGCTGTCAATGATCCATGAGTATTACAGTAGTATTTCTGCTAATCATCGACTTTGAAAAAATCGCAATATGTCGAAGAACTACAAAAATCATTCCAGAACGAAATCTTATGCTGATTTGAAGCTCCCTCAAGTTCCAATTTCTCCTTTTGAAGATAAAATTCCAAGGGTTCCACTTATAACAAATGAAACCTTTCTTGGCCCCATTTAAAAGCATTGCATGACTAGCAATTTGCGTTAATATATATTTTCTGAAATTTTTAAAAGTCAGTTTTGCTTGTAAGATATTTTGATATTTGCATATTCTCCTATGATGTGATATAATGACTATGAAAGGAGGTGTTGCTATGAATAAGGAAACCGTAAGATTGAGTTTTGATGTTCCAGTAGAGGAGCATATCATATACAAGACGGAGTGTGTAAAATCTAGAATACCAATCAAAGATTTTCTTCACTCTCTAGTAATGATGGGAATGAAGGAGTATAGAAAATCAAAATTCAAAGAAAGAATGAAAAGATCAATTCAACAGGCAAAAAAAGGAAAAGTAAGAACAATATCATCTGAAGAGCTTGACCAGTGGGAGAAAGAGATAGAAAATGAATGAGAATTACTACGAACTACAACTCACTGAAGAAGCAGATTTAGACATGGATGAACTAAAAACAGATAACTCTAAGAGAATTGTAGCTAAGGCTGTTATTAAAGCTCTGAAATTTATGAAGGTTAATTTAAGACATCCTTCTTTGAATACACACAAATATGATGATTTTACAGGACCTAATGGCGAAGAAGTATTTGAGAGTTATGCTCAAAATGATACTCCGGGAGCCTACAGAATTTTTTGGTACTATGGTCCTGGAAAAAAGATAATTACTATTCTCCGAATAACTCCACATCCATAAGTTAAACAGAAATTCGGAGTGTTTAATTAGGGCATCCTATACAATTACCCTTCTTTATGCCTATAGAAAAACCTAAAGTTGCAGTATTTGATTTTGATGAGACTTTAACTCATTGCGATACCCTTCTTCCTTTCCTCCGTTTTGCAGTTGGAAAAAGAAAGACCTATCTCGCTCTCCTTCGCCTAATTCCCCTTTTAATTCAGTATCCGCTGAAATTAGCATCGAGGCAAACAATAAAAGAAGCAATTCTTTCTGCCTGTATTGGGGGATTATCTGAGAATTACCTACGTCAAACAGGAGCAGACTTTGCTCAAAGCTGCATCCCTAAGTTGTTGAAATCTCATGTCATGGCGAGGCTTCAATGGCATCTTCAACAAAACCATCGCTGCATTCTCGTAAGTGGTGCCATTGACATTTACTTACAACCATGGGGTAAATCAGCGCAATTTCATCATGTGATATCGACCAACTGCGCAGTAGATAACAACGGAATTATCACAGGCAAATTAGAGGGGGAAAACTGTTGGGGAACAGAAAAAATGCGTCGCCTTGCAGAATTTCTTGGCCCGCGAGAGGGTTATGTGTTATATGCCTAT
This sequence comes from Chlamydiota bacterium, assembly GCA_013288825.1. Lineage (GTDB taxonomy): Bacteria > Chlamydiota > Chlamydiia > Chlamydiales > Parachlamydiaceae > JABDBC01. The sequence goes on along the minus strand of JABDBC010000013.1, from coordinate 35,014 downwards.
GGAGATAGCAAAGGTGATGCAGCACTTTTAAGTGCGGCGGACTATCCCTACTATCGATATTGAGGTATTGAATGAACCAAGTTGATGTACGTGATGAAAAGGTTGTCGATGCAATCCATCAGCTCATAGAGCAGTGTGGACATACCCCCGATGCTTATACGACAGATTTGATCACGCAAATGATCCAAACCAGCCTAAAGCTAATGCTCGAGAAACACGACTTGGGCCAGCTTAAATTGATCAATCGTGCCCTTAAAGAAATGAGGCATGCCTATCATATTTTTAATCAGTACCCAGATGCTCGTTGCATTGCTATCTTTGGCTCTGCCAGAACCCCTGAAGCACATCCAGACTATATTGCAGCAAAGCAATTTAGCATGGAAATGACTGAAAAAGGTTGGATGTGCATCACAGGTGCAGCAGACGGGATTATGAAAGCAGGTCTCGAAGGGGCAAGGAAGCAGACTAGCTTTGGCTTGTCGATTCGCCTACCCTTTGAAAGTGTGACTAATACAGTGATGGAAGGCGATCCAAAGCTGATGATGTTCAGATACTTCTTTACACGAAAACTCATGTTTATCAGCCATTCGGATGCGATTGCAGCCTTTCCTGGAGGCGTTGGAACATTAGATGAACTTTTTGAAGTGCTGACACTTATGCAAACCGGTAAGTCTCAAATTGTGCCAGTGGTATTGATTGAAGGGGAAAAAGGATCCTATTGGCAACATTGGAGCCATTACATGGAGCACCATGTTCTAGGAAATGGTTGGATTAGTCCGGAGGATAAAAATTTTTATCACATTGCTGAATCTTATCAAGATGCCTCCCAACATATTTTGCAATTTTATCGAAGGTATCACTCGAGCCGTTATGTCAAAGAGTTTTTAGTATTAAGACTAAAATCTCCCATCAGTCAAAAACAGGTAGACATGCTTAGCGAGCAATTTGCCCCATTATTAGAGAAAGGTACAATGGTATTGAGTGGTCCATTATCGGAAGAAACTGATTTTCTAGAGCTTCCCCGTCTTGTTTTCCACCATAATCGCAAGCGGTTTGGACTAGTGCGGGCGCTGATAGATCAAATAAACCAATACTAGACATATTTTTAGCGATGAGATATGGTACCGATCCTTAGAGGAAGTGAAATATGAGATGCCCTTTTTGCCAGCATGAGGAGTTAAAAGTAACCGATTCTCGCATGACTCCAGAGATGAATGCAATACGTCGACGAAGAGAATGCTTACAATGCTTGCAACGATTTACAACTTTTGAGACGATCGAATTAAGTTTGCAAGTGCAGAAGAGAGATGGCCGATATGAGGACTTCCAACAGCAAAAATTATTGAAAGGATTAGACGCTGCATGTCAGCACACGAAAATCAGCCATGATCAAGCTGTGGCCCTCGCTTCGCAGATTACTCTTGATTTGATGCAGAGACAAGCAAGAGAAATAAGCACCAAAGAGCTTGGAGAAATGGTTATGCAGAAATTGCAAACATTAGACTCAATTGCTTATATCCGTTTTGCATGCGTGTATAGGCGCTTTAAAAATATTGACGAGCTCATGGAAGCTATTAAGTCGATACAACCTAAAGATGCAAAGGAAAGTTAAAGAAGTGTGCAATATGCAACTTCAAAAAATTTTCTTTGCCGAAACAGAAGGGGTCCTGTAATGCCGCTCAAAAAAAATGAAGTCGCCAATTTTAAAAAAGAACTCGAAAAAATGCAGAAAAGTCTCATGCAATCTTTGCGGGGATCAAGCGAGGAAGTAAAAAAAGTTGATGAGAGCGGCGCATACTCACAGCACCAAGCAGATAAGGGTACTGACGATTTTGACCGCACCATCACTCTAGAACTAACCTCTCAGGAGTATAGCATCTTAAAATATATCAATCGTGCCTTGGAAAAAATCGATGAAAACACTTATGGAATCTGCGATATTACTGGAAAAGAAATTCCCATAGCACGCTTAATGGCTGTTCCATATGCAACCATGACTGTTGATGCTCAGGATAGGCTGGAAAAAGGGCTTCTGTGACACTTTACAAAAGGTGGTTAATACCGCTTATTATTACTGTTCTTGTCATTGCCCTGGACTTTCTCACGAAATGGCTGACTCAATCCCATATTCCCTATTCCAACGAAGGCCATTCTGTCTATCCCTTTGGGGGCATCCCCATTTTTGAAAATTTTTTCGGGATACAATTTGCAATCATACACAATATCAATCGGGGGGCAGCCTGGGGAGTCTTTTGGGAGTGGCAGCACGTTCTTTTGGTCTTGCGGATTTTATTGATCATTTGTTTGATGATTTATGCAGTGAAAAATAAAAATCGAGTCGCAGATATTCCTTTAGCCCTGATTATCGGAGGAGCTGTAGGGAATGTGATTGATTATTTTGTGTATGGCCATGTTGTTGATATGCTGCAGTTTGTGTTTTGGGGGTATCATTACCCGACATTTAATCTAGCGGATGCAGCAATATTTCTAGGGATCGTCTCGCTTCTCATCATCAACTTCAAAAAACACCCCTCTGAGCAATTTTAAAGACCTACACTTGAAATTTTTCGTGCCCGTGCCCGTGTGCGTGCCCGTGCCCGAATTATTGTTCTTATTCTATAAAAGAAATAATGATACAGATAGTATTCGGGCACGGGCACGCACACGGGCACGGGCACGAAAAATTTTGAGCTAACACTGAGGCCGTTACAGTTGTTTAGTGATGGCGTCACGAAGTTGCTCCACAGTGATCCCCTCAGTCCCAATCACATCAGTGTCTGGCGCATGTGATTCGAGCAGCTGCAAGGCATTTCGGAAATAGCGCGTCGCTTCCTTCTGCTTTTTCTGTTGAAGTGCCAAACTCCCTAACGCAAAGTAGGCAATGACAAAGGTTTGATCCAAAAAAATTGCATGCTTAAACGATTTTACGGCATCGGGTATTTTCCCTTCCTCCTGAAGTATTGTGCCATAAAGATAGTGAAGCAAGGGATCCAGCTTTTCGACGTCTAGAGCTCTTTCACACCAGCTTTTAGCGTGTGCTAAATCTCCAAGATTTGCGTATGCATGGACTAAAAGGACGAGCTCTTTCAAATGCCTTAGCAAAAAAGCGGTGTTTTTTGCCTTTGAACTAAACAAATTCTCCGACATTGAGATTAATTTGTCATAATCACCTCTCTGATAAAGCTCAAACAATGTCCCATAGCTTGGTTCTAGTTCAGGAGGTTCTGTCAGCTGTTTTTTCTTACTTAGAGATTTAGAAACATCTTTGGGTATAGCAAATGAAAATTCTATGACAGGTTCTTTAGGATTCATGAACTCGGGCAAAACAACTTTTATGGAAGGTTCTTCGCGATTCTTTTGAGGTATCATAAGAGCTGATTCGTTACTTAGAGAGCCCCTTTTTTTAGTCTTTACCACTTCGGAAGGCTGTCTAGAGAAAAAAATGGCATGTTCAAAAGGAACTACAGCTAAGCGAGGGTCCTGAACATAAGGTGCCTCTATAGGGGTGACTCCGAGCCAGCCAATATCTGTTAAGGCAGTTGTCAGCAGGCCTATAATGCGATTGATATGCGCTGGGGAAAAGTAGATCAGTACATTATTACATAAAATTAAATCCTTGTTTAGTAACGATTCACCCAGCTCAAACTCCTCCGCTAAATTTATATAGCGAAATTTCACCATGGCTCGTATTTCAGGAAGAATTTCATACTCATCGTTTTTTAGCTCTTGAAAATAACGTTTTTTGACCTCAGCAGCCGTCCCCCGGAAAGACCATTTTTTGTATCTTCCTAATTTAGCTTTTTCCAAAAACTTAATATTGATATCAGTCGCTAAAATTTCGATATCCCACTCTTCTAGATTGGGAATGAGCCGATGCAACACAATTGCAATTGAATAGGCTTCCTCTCCAGTTGCGCATGCCGTGGACCAAATCCGAAGCTTTTCCTCCTTTCCTTTTTTGCTGTTGATGATTTTGGGCAGAATGGTATTTTCAAGCGCAGCAAATGCTGCTGGATCGCGAAAAAAGTAGGTTTCACCAACAGTAAGAACTTCAATGATCTTACTCCACTGATTTTTTTCCAAAGATGTTGAAATCAAATACTCGATGCAGTCTGATGGAGTGGCAAACTTAAATGCTCGCATAAGCGCAATCACTTTACTTTGCAAGTCATGCCACCCTTGTTTTGGGAAGTAGAATCCAAATGTTTTTTCAATAAACGTGCAAAGCTCTTTGAGAAGCTCTTTGGATGGGGGAGGATAGTTTTCGTAAGATGTCTGCATTGCGTAACACTATTTAAACAGGTTCTCTGTGATCTCTGTGGTAAAATTCTTACAGAGATGTTTTAGGGGGAATATTTGCTATTTTTTTAGAACTTCCAAGGGCAGTAAGCGCTCGATATCATAGACTAAGATGATTTGACTGTCGTTCTTGATGACATGTTCGAGTGCTTCTGCTTTTGGAAAGAGCTCACCGCCTGATGTACAGGCGCTTTTTGTGAATTGCGATACACTTTTAGCATTATCAATCCACAACCCGACAATCTTCTTATTCAGATTGCAGATAACAAATTGATCTGTAAGATCGATCTCCTTTTCTCGTAATCCTAGTAAACGTCTCATGCTAAACACGGGGGTGATCTCCCCATGTAAATTGATAGCGCCTATGCATTGGCTTGGAGAATGCGGCAAATGGGTAATCTCAACTGCTGAGGTTACCTGTGTAACCACAGAAAGAGGAAGCCCGAAATACTGATCATCAAGTGTAAAAACTAATAAGTGCATAAACTTCTCTTATCATGATCGAAAAAGTTTGTCAAACTCATTGCAAAGAATGACTTGTAAACATTATAAAATCTGTAAATCCATTTCATATCAACTAATCCCATTTATCAAAATGACAGAAGACTCCACCCACTCAATCATCCACTCTGCAAGGCGTTTCTTCGGCGGAACAATGTTAAGCCGTTGTTCAGGACTCATGCGTGATGTTGCCATGGCTTTTGCGTTTGGAACACAAGAATCTATAGCAGCATTTCTCGTGGCTTTTCGCTTTTCTCATCTCCTCAGACGCCTTTTTGGAGAAGGGGCGCTGCAAACCGCCTTCATCCCCCATTTTGAAGCTTTGCGTATCTTAGACCCGCAGCGCGCCTGTCTGTTTTTTAAGGATCTGTTTGCTACTCTTGTGATTGGATTATCAGGGATCATATTCATTAGTATGGTTGCCATTGGAGGTGCCTTGCTGTGGCTCGATCTCTCTGCCGGAAACTTTGAAATTTTCTTGCTTACACTATTATTGATGCCCAGCTTACTATTTATTTGCCTATTTGGGGTCAACGCTTCGTTGCTTCAATGTGAGAAACGTTTTTTCACTTCTGGAGTCGCTCCTGTTGCTTTTAATTTTGTTTGGACAATTGGAGTAATTGCTCTTTGGAAATTAAGTTCCTCTGATGCAATGTTGTGGCTCGCGGGGTGGGTAATCATAGCCTGTTTGTGTCAGTGGTTGATCACTCTTCCACAAGTTATATCAATCTTACGTCAATATGGAACAAGGCCGTTTTCGAAACCCATGCATCCGTTTTCCAAAGATGTTCGAAATTTGGCAAAACCTCTTTTTCTTGGAATCGTTGGTGTCGCTGCTGTTCAAGTAAACAGCGCCTTGGATGCTCTGTTTGCTAGATATGCCAGTGGAGAAGGTCCTGCCTATTTGTGGTATGCATTGCGCATACAACAACTTCCATTAGCTTTGTTTGGCATCGCTATAGCTGGAGCCTTACTCCCTCCTCTCACACGCTCTCTCAAGACTCATGATCTTGCGACCTATCAGCATTTTCTTGGGTTTGCCCTTCGCCGAAGCATCGCCTTTGCTTTTCCCATTACCATTGCAATTTTTGTGATGGGGGATTCCGCCATTCAGCTTATTTACGGCCGGGGAGATTTTAATACCCATTCTGTCATTGGAACAACACAATGTTTATGGGGATATGGAATAGGATTAATCCCGATGACCCTTGTGCTTATTTTGGCCCCTGCTTTTTATGCAACGGGCGATTATAGAACCCCAGCTATGGCATCAGTATTTTCCGTAATTCTTAATGTCGGATTCAATTTCTGGTTTGTTATTGTAAAAGGATATGGCACTCAAAGTGTTGCTTGGAGCACAAGTCTTTGTGCGTTATTTAATGTGTTTTGGTTAGCTCTGAAATTGTCTCATTCGAATGGAATTTATGCGGGTGTTTTATGGAAAAGTGTTGCGAAAGTGGTTTTTGCTTCCTCTGTAGCAGCATTTGCTGTTGTAGTCATAGACTTTGCATGGGACTATGGGGGCGGAATAGGAAGCACTGCATGGCAAATTTGGAATGGATATGATTTTTATCAGACGTCGCAGGGGTTCTTTAATCAATTATTGAGATTCTCAGTACAGTTTGGGGTGTTTGTTGTGACTGTGGCAGGTGTGGCGAGCGTTATTAATGCGACTGATTTGTTGTATCTTGCTGGTCGCGACAGGAGTTTGAGTCAAGCCAATAGGTAACAGTTCAGATACCCACAATTGCTGAGGAACTGTTGGTTGTTGGTTTAATTTCTTCTGATTTCTTGACTAAAACCTTTATCTTGAAATAGTATGCGGAAAAATGAAGAGTAAAAAAAGACGATTATGCAAGAGAGAAAAATTCAATCAGAAGAACTTCCCGATATCATCAGTTTTCTTGCTACTGTCGACTCTTTTAAAGGGCTTAACACATCAGCCTTAAAAGACATTGCCAAATCTATGTCCTTGGTATTTGTAGAGAGTGGGGAAACCTTGATTAAACAGTGGGAATCCGATCCCACCCTCTATGTTCTCTATAATGGCAGGCTGCGTGTTTACATTCAAAAAGACTCAAAATCTGAATCCGTGAATGTTGCTGAAATCTCCGTTGGACAAATAGTCGGCGAAATTGCCCTACTCACCAATATGCCCAGGACCGCAACTGTGCGTGCTGTTCGAGACAGTTTAGCATTAAAACTTGATCAAAGCCATTTTCATGATATTGAAAAAAAACATCCTAGTGAAGTAATCGATATAGCCAAAAAGGCCATAAAACGACTCGTCGTCCCTCCCAGACCAACACAAGAAGGGGAAAATATCCACACAATTGTTGTAGCCCCAGCAGGAGATTCCGATCACAGGCTTTTTATAAAATATCTTGTTGAAGAATATAATAAAATCAAGCCTACCTTACTGATCAACAAAGAATTTTGTAACGAACATTTTAAGAAAAACATCGCTCAAACCATGTCAAATGATCCCGATAATCAGGAGATTAATCATTGGCTGACTGGTCTAGAGCAAAGTTATAGCTATATCATTTATGAAACAGATCGCCAGATGACTCCTTGGACGCAACGCTGCCTACGACAAGCCGACAAAATCCTTCTCGTCGCTGATGACACGACTTATCCGACGTTTAACTCCATCGAAATCAATCTGTTTGCTACCCCACACCAAACCCCCCTTCCATGTATAGAATTGATTATCATTCACCCCGATGATTCAACGAGCATCACAGGGTCAGGAAAATGGCTTAAAACGCGAACTGTTCATGGATTCCATCATTTAAAACTTGGCTCACAAAAAGATTTTGCAAAACTCATGCGTTTTTTTAATGGAAAAGCATTAGGACTGGTACTAAATGGCGGAGGCGCCCGTGCATTTTCACATGCCGGTGTCATCAAAGCCCTAGGTGAAATGAATATTCCCATAGACTTTGTGGGAGGGACAAGCATGGGCGCTTGTCTTGGAGCACTCTATGCTCTCAAAGGTGAAAAAGACATGTTTGCACTTGAAAATGACAAACGAATCGTTTCACTTGCCAGCGATTATACTTTTCCGATGATTTCCTTGCTCAAAGGAAGAAATGTAACTGAACTTTTCCGGGAATATTATGGAGAAGATACTCTCATTGAAGATCTAACAACGCGTTTTTTTTGTGTTTCTGCCAATGTGACTGAGTCAAAAATTCATGTGCATGATAGAGGAGTCCTTCACAATGCTGTGCGGGCGACAATCTCCCTTCCTGCCATCTTCCCCCCCTTCTATGACGCTGAAGGGAATATGCTTGTGGACGGGGGGGTCATTAACAATATGCCTGTGGATATTATGAGGAATCTCATATCCGGAGGTAAAATCATCGCTGTCAATTCAAATAGCGGAGGACATGAAATGCGTCGTCATTTTGCAGACAAACAATGGCTGTCTGGATTGAAACTTCTCTTTCAAAAGCTTAATCCATTCAATAAGGAACCTCAATCCTATGACACTATCTTTCAAATCCTCCGGGCTTCCATGTCCCTATCTGCAGATAATTACCAGCAGGCGATGTCAAAACAAGCCGATTTCCTCTTCGAAGTCAACACCAGCAAATATGAGATTTTTGCGTTTGATAAAAGGCATGAGATCATCCAACGCGGCTACGAGGCTGCAATGGAAAAGTTGAGTTATCTTCCGGAACTTCGTGACTATATCAACCCAAAGTAGGCAGCAGACATGGATGGTGATTCCTCATCCCAGGTGGATTTAAATCAGCTGAGTAATTTGGTCTTGTTTCACGATCTGTCTGCTGAGGAAATCAGAAAAGTTGTTGATGTATCTGTTATTGAAAAATTCACCACAAATAAAACTATAGTTGAAGAAGGAGACAAAAACACGGAGGTTTATTTAGTTTTGGATGGCGAGATGATCGTTTCAAAATGGGATGCAGAACACTGTTCACAGGTTGTCATTGCCAAACTTCCAAAAGAGGAGATGTTTGGAGAAATGTCTTTTATGGATGGCTCTCCGAGGTCAACAACCGTGAAGACATCGAAGCCTGCAACGCTTCTTAAAATCTCCAAGAGTTCCTTATCCCCATATCCGAATATCCTAACAAAACTCATTTCTAATATGGCTGCCGTCAATATCGGCAGACTTAGATCTTCGAACAACCAACTTGTCAAAACAATTAGAGAAAACCAGCATTTGACTCAATTTATACAGACTGTTGGAAAGTTACTGTTCTATCAGTATCTCATTTTTGGCATTATATCTCTGATTAGTCTCTATTTTTTTAAAGAGAATGCCCTCTATATTTCTTGGCTAATTGCCTTACCAGTCATCATCGTTGTGGCCAGGAATAATCGCTATGAATGGACACATTTCGGAGTAAATCTTCATCATTGGCCTAGTGTTATCCTTCTTTCATTGGTATCAACGGGCCTTGTTTTAGGCATTGTCTTTTATTTGTCAAAAATGACTCTGTTGGTTGATCTATTCGAGGGATGGAATTTCATGAATCATCTTGCTTCACCAAGATATTGGGGTTTTTTTGCGTTCTATTCATTGGCTCAAGAATTTATTGCCAGAGGGATCTTCCAAACATCCTTGGAAAACTTTTTGAATGATGATAGAGGATATAAGTCTATCTTCATAAATGCTGCATTCCTTTTTGTGCTCTTATTTCCCTTGGGTATTGTAAAAGCGACGAGCATTTTTCTGATCAGCCTTCCATTAGGTATGATCTACCATAAGCAAAAAACCTTGCTGGGTGTCTTCCTCATTCATTTTTTGCTTCTGGGACTAGGAATCCTTAAATATTAGGCTTTACCATGAGCCGCCAAGAGCCTTGATCAACTCTATAGTTGAAACGTACTGTTGACCGAGCAAGTCAATCACACCACTCTGGGCTTCCAGCTCCATCCTCCAACTGTCTGCCACGTCGAGGTAGTTAACAAAACCGTTCAAGTAACGGTCCATGGATATTTCTGTAGTCACTTTAGAGGATTGGGCTGATTTCTCCAATTTATCCATTTCTTCAGCTTGGAGTTTAATGTTGACGAGGGCATCTTCCACTTCCTTAAACGCTGTTAGTACTCTTTGTTGATAGGTGCCGCTGGCCTCATGGAAACGGGCATAGGCGAGATCTAAATTGGAAATATTGCGATATCCATCAAAAATGGGGGCCGTCATATTTCCTCCGAATGCCCAAAGTCGACTCTTCCAGGTTAAGAAGTCTCTTAAGTCCGGACTGGAGTAACCTAGATATCCTGTAAGGCTGATGGAGGGATAAAATGAGGCATAGGCAACCCCTATCATGGCATGCTCTGAAGCAGCAGTCTTCTCAGCTTCCATGAGATCAGGCCTCTTTAGGAGCACTTCAGATGGAATCCCTGATGGCACAGAGGGAGGTAAGCTATTTAGGGGATTGTATTCTAATGTAAAGACAGAAGGAGGAACTCCAATGAGGACAGCAATCATATTTTCTTTAAGAGCGCGGCTGCGCAGGGAATCAAAATATTGGGATTCGGCATTATAGAACAGAGATTCTGCTCGGGTAACATCCGAATAATTCACAAACCCTTGATCGTAGCGGTCTCTGATTATATCCAAGGCATCCTTTCTGATTTTTGTTGTGTCTGCAAGGAGCTTCAACTGTGCATCAAAGGCACGCAGTCGGAAGTAATTAACGGCGAGATCGGAAGTCAGGATCAGTAGGGTTGTGCGTAGGGCCATTTCTTGTGCCTCGACATCCAATAGAGCGGCCTTTTCTGTGTTTTTTACTTTCCCCCACAGGTCCAATTCGTAGCTAAGTTTGAGAGGAAGAATATAGAATAGCTGATGCGTGCGGATGATGGTAGGCGGAGGAGGGAATCCGGGAGGGGGAGTGGGGAGTCCGAATATTTTCACCAATGCACCGATGTTTTCGTAGTAGGGCGTAAGGCTTAATTGAGGGTAGAGATCGGCTCCACGGACACCGGCGACGGCTCTCGATTCAAAGACTTTTTGAATGGCAACAGAGAGATCTTTGTTATTTTCCAAAAGCTGTAATTCAAGCCAGTTTAAGATGTCATCATGAAAAATTTCCCACCAGTTTTCGACTCTAGAGTCATCCACAAGTGAGGTAGATACACTATCTGAATCCTGTTCTTCGGAACTTTCTTCAGTAGCATCTCGTATCTGCGTTGATTTCCATTCTCCAGGCACTTCTACAATGGGTCCTCGATAGCGCGGTTCAAGGGAACAGCTCATCAGGAATAAAAGAAATCCTAGAGGAAATAATTTTCTAATCATGTTTTACTTCCTGAGCATTTCTTTTTATAAAGACGTCTGTTTGTTGTCCAACATATATATTATAATTTTTTGGAGGACTGAACGAATAGATCACCTGAAGAACGCGGGTGTCTGTTTTTTCATCTCCGAGCCCTGTGAAAGACTTTTTAGGGATGACATAGGGTTCTATTCTTACAAAAGTCAACGGGATTGAAATCAAAGTATTGTTTTTAGGGAAAGCAACAGCAGGGCTATTTTTCTCAAAGTGTCCGGCATTTTGTTCATCGATATTGACTCTCATTTGGAGATGTTCCAGGTTTCCCAGTAAAATTGAAGTTTTTTTCCCATCCAGATACTCCCCTTCTCTAATTTCCTGCTGTAAAATGACTCCATCTTTCGGAGCTCGGACAATGAGCCTGGCGATCAAAGACTTGGTCTGATCGATCTCAGCGCGAGCCTCATTAACCTTGGCCTCGGCGATTTTCACATCATTGTCTTTGATCTGCATCTCCTCCTTGCTGACAGAACGAGGATCCTTCACAGTGGTGTAGCGCTTAAGCAACTCTTTTTGCTTTTCTAAATCGGAAAAGGCAACTTCCAACGAGGCTTCCTGTACTTTCAATTTAGCTTCTAAAGCACGCGAGTCGATTTGAAATAAGGGGTCACCTTGTTTAACCCTATCGCCAACTTTGAACCATAGTTTCTCGACAATTCCGAGTTCAGGAGTCCCTACTTCGATATTTTTGTCTTCCGATTCGATGATGCCGGATGCTGCAATGTAATACTCAAAAGGAGCTTCAGATGGTTTTTGGAAGTACTTGGAATCTGGGAGAGGCTTCTCGGTAATAAGCGAATATAATGCTGCTAAAATAAAACCCAGGATAGCGAAGTAAAAACCGATTGACTTTAGGATAATCATAAAAACCTATTCTCCCAGTTTGTTTGAATGAGAAGGCTCCTGCTTGGTATAAGAGATGATCAAGCCATCTTCCACAGCGGCAATCGTATTGGCGTATTTATAGATACGGTTATCATGGGTAACAACAATCGCACAGCGATCCGGAGACCTCGAAACTTCAGATAAAATTTGCATAATTTTTGTCCCATTATCGGCATCAAGAGAGGCTGTGGGCTCATCACAAATGACCAGCCAAGGGTCATGGATTAAAGCCCTGGCAATTGCCACACGCTGTTGTTCACCTCCGGAGAGCCTGGAAGGCTTCAAATTTTCTTTTCCCCTCAATCCGACTCTTGATAACATAACGGCAGACCTATCCAAAGCTTCATTTTCCTTCATGCCATTTAACAATAGGGGAACGGAGACATTTTGTAATACACTCAATGCTTTAAGTAGATGAAATTGTTGGAAGATGAAGCCTATATGCCGTTTTCGAAACTCGGTCATTTGGTTATCAGACATGTCTTTTAAATTGGTTCCGAATATATTTACAGTTCCTTGATCAAAGTGGAGAGTGCCTGCCATGATGCTGAGGAGGGTGGTCTTTCCAGAACCAGAAGGGCCGGTGATCATCAACATTTCCCCTTTTTTGGCTACCAGATCAATACCTCTCAAAACATCGATGTAGATCTCACCAGAAGGAAAGCGTTTTGAAAGATTTCTCACCTCAACAGCATATGTCTCTTCTGACTCACTCACGGAATACCTCCGCGGGGTCAATTTTACTGATCTTGCGTATGCCAATGGAGGCTGAGGAAATACAGATAAAGAGGATAAGGATGAAAGTTATCAAGGGTGTTTGCCAAGAAAGAAAGAATGGGAGTTTTGTAGAAGTCATGGTCAAAAAGCCAAAAAGAGCTGTTAAAAATAACCCAATTCCATATCCTATAAACCCTGCTGTAATAGCCTGTACGAGAATCATTCGTTGAAGCAACCCATTACTTGCTCCCATTGCCTTGAGCGCTCCAAAATCTCCGATATTCTCATAGACAAAAGAATAGAATGTCTGCCCTGAGACCACAATGCCCACAATAAAACCTAAAAGGATCGTTGTAAAAAATGAAAGGGGGATTCCGGTGTTTAAGGTAAACCATAATAGTGTACTCCAGAATAATTTTTCTTCCGTAAAGGCTTTCAGATTTGTTTCAGCCTCAATACGTTTAGTCAGAACATCCAAATTCTCCCCTTGCTTCGGGTGTACCAGCACATATGAGAGATGCCTTCTTGTTGGAGGAGCCACTTCGATGGCTCGGCTATAAGTTGTATAGACAGAGGGAGAACCAAATAAAGCTCTATCTCCTTTTACGATACCCACTACCTTAAGTTCATGATCGTTAATGTCAATGAGATCTCCTACACCAATAGGCTTATCAAGGTCATGGCTAATTTGCTCAACGACGACGGCATCAAGAATGACACCATCGGATTTCCAGAGGTCTTCGTAGTTTCCTTCGATCAGCTTTTGAGGGAGCCCTAACAGGGTGGAGTCGTCAACACCGGTGAGTTGAATATTAAGAAATTTTCCGTTATATAGCTTCAGGATTTGTGGGACTACATACAGAGGCATGGCCCATTCAACACCATGGACTGATCTAACACGCGCGAGATCCGTATCCCTCATGGGCTTGCTATCAGAGACTTTGACAAGGCCAGGATCTGCCACCCAGATGGGAGCTTTGGAATTCCTCATCATCGAAGCGGTCCATCTCATGACTCCCCAAAAAATTCCGCTTTGCTGGACCATCAAAAGTGTGGAAAAAGAGAGGGCACAAATAAGGATAAAATATTTGACCTTATCACCCATCAGCATCTGTATGGCTATCTGAAACATTGTACCTAATCTATTGAGGAGTGTGTCCGCATACTAAGTGTTGGGATAAATTTTGAAAAGAGACTTTTTCTCGATGTAAGCTTTTACCTTAAGCAGGAAATCTGAAGAGCAGGAAGAAATGAGGTTGCTAAAAATTTTAATGTTTTTTATATCTTTACAAGAAGAGAGACATTATTTTTTGGGTTATTCAGTGATTAAATTGACTTTTCTGGGCACAGGATCTGCTTTTACCCTTGGTGAAGGTAATTTTCAGTCAAATATGCTGCTGGAATCATCCAGGGGCAGAAAAATGTTAGTTGACTGTGGAATGGATGCACGATTTTCATTGCATGAACTTGGGTATTCCCATAAAGACATCGATGATGTCTATATCAGTCATCTTCATGCCGATCATGCGGGAGGATTAGAGTGGCTGGCCTTTTCCAGTTACTTTAATCAACATCAAAAAAAAATTTCTCTATATATTCACGAAAGCCTTGTCACTCCATTATGGAACAATGTCTTGAGTGGAGGACTTTCCTCTTTGGAAGGAAAAATTGCCACTCTTGACTCCTATTTTGACGTCCATGCCGTTCCCATGAATATTTCATTTTTCTGGGAAGGAATCGAGTTTCAATTAATTCAAACGATCCATGTGATGTCGGGGTTTACGATCATTCCCTGCTTTGGGCTCTATTTCTCAACAGGGGAACATGAAGTATATGTTACAACGGACACGCGATTTGCCCCTCACCAAATTATGAAGTTTTATAAGAGCGCCTCGATTATTTTTCAAGACTGTGAAACAGCGAAAATTGAAAGTGGGGTACATGCAACTTTTGACCAGCTCGTTTCATTGCCAGAAGAAATCAGAAAAAAAATGTGGTTGTATCACTACAATCCCGGCCCTCTTCCTGATGCTAAGAAAAAAGGTTTTCTGGGCTTTGTCAAAAAGGGGCAAAGCTTTGAATTTTAGTAGGTTCAACCATTTTATGAATGTTTTTTAGGGATTTCGATGAAAATAAAACTTATTTTTTTGTTAGCATGTATAGTCAGCGTCACACAAGCTTACGCTGTCAATATGGACGATAGTCAATGCTGTCCATGTAAACCGGATAGTGTCTCTCACTGTTGCGAAATATGCCCTCCAATCGATGCTAAACTTTGGCTCGATAATGGTGTTGGCTGGCGTCTTGACCAATTTAAATTTGGCAAAATGAAATGGAAAAGCCAGAATATGGGACTGATCGAACTAGATTTCTTTTTACTCGTAGACAATCACTACCTGGTCAATGTGAGCGGTGACTATGCCAGAAGTTTTTTGAGTACCAGAAAAGGAGAAGTAAACGACATTTCAGGGAGCCTTGGCTATCTGTTTAATTTGCAGTGCTACTGCCATTATCCCATCTCTTTTTCCCCTTTACTGGGCTACTCCTCTCATCATCAACGTTACAAAGCCCAGCAACATCATTTCAAAAATACTTACGATCTCACGTGGAATGGTCCTTGGGTTGGATTTGCGATTCTCTATGACTTTAGCAAAGATATACACACATACTTTGACTATCAGTTTCACTGGAATAAGTTCCATTCAAAGATCGGTGAAAAGAATGATTTAGAGCATCTATCCTTTCATACGAACTCCAATGATGCTTACTGCAACCAAGTGACACTTGCTGCAAGGAAAAAGATCGGAAACTGGTTCCTTGGATTAAGGTTCGAATATAAGGGCTTTTGGACTGAAAAAAACCATAGAAAGCATCGTGTTAACGATGAAGGCATTGATAGTCTCATCCGTCGACACTCAAATATACATGTGAATACCTACTATCTAGCATCTCAAATTGGATATGAGTTTTAGGTTTAAAGTAATAGTTCAGATACTCCTTGATTTGTAATGGGGCCCCCGGCCCCATTACAGATCAAGGAGTATCTGAATGAAATGAAATCGCCTTAGGATTAGGCATGGGGCGTCACATTTAAAAACAAATTAACATGTTTTCGAAGGTGCATTTTCTAACAACATTCAATACCAAACTTTCAGGCTATTGGTTTAACTTCGCGCAATGGTAGCCTTATAATTCCCTCTGCGTCTCTGCGTTAAATTCGTTATAATGATTAACGCAGAGACGAGGAGACGCAGAGGGAAGTCATTAAAGCTACCATTGCGCGAAGTTAAACCAATAGCCAATTTTCAAAGGAAGATTTAAGTTTAAAGTTGACGCGATTTATCTCGGAGAAAATGGAGGCTGCCTGACCTCAAATGTGACGTCCCAGGTTAGGTAGCAACTGTCTGCAAATTATCCTGTTCCCCAAGATTATTCGTAAAATCCACTGAGAAATCATACATAAACCGTAACAGTTCAGATACCCCCTTGATCTGTAATGGGGCCGGGGGCCCCATTACAGATCAAGGGGGTATCTGAACTGTTACGGTTTAAAACTCCTTACCCACATTGAACAAGATGGTATGAATTGCGCCTGTAGAAGCCTTGATATGGCCGCCTGCTAATGAAGGGCTGGGTGGTCCTTTTACCTTCCTCGGAGGAGATAAGAGGTAGCAAAAACTCAGTTCAAAGGTTTTAAATTTGTAGGAGGCACCCCCAGTGAAAAGGTTTGCAATACTGAGGAGCACGGGCTGAATGAAATCCAGGTTGACATTGTCGCGACGCACGAACTTGGGATTGATATATACATATCCGGCGCGCGCTGTTAAATTGCAGGTAACATTATAATCGGCTCCAAACTCCCAGAATATCATATCCTTAAATCCGGGTCCAGGGCCCTTTTTTGATCCCAGCGGGGCGGTCGAATTGCTCGAATTATGCAATGTGTTGAAAGGAGAAAAAAAGTAGTAGTGCATTTGAAGGCCAACTGTGCCACGCCCATAATTATAAGCGAAACCAGTGGCTAGCTCTGCAGCATTTTGAAATTTACCTTTAGACGGCAATATTCCCTTATATTTATGATGTCTCGAAGAAGCTAACAGACCGGTAGTATAGGAGATGCCGAAGTTGAAATCATGGGTAATGTGATATAACCAACCAAATTTTAAAGCTACCCCATAGGCCCAACTATAACCTTTATTAGATACGCTGTCGGGATAAAGAGAGAAAGCTGCCAAATTTTGAAGTCCATTTACTTTGACACGCGAAAGATTAATAGGTACAGTAATCCCAAAGCTATGCTGTGAGTTGAGTTTGTAAGCCAAAGTAAATTGAGGAATGGCAATTAGGTTAGAAAAACTAAGAGGTCCCTCTCCAAATGGCTCAAGAGTGTGGCTAATTGTACCCACGCTGCTGGTGATGCCGATATCACCATTGAAGCCCACAGACAGGTTGGGGGTGATTCGTTTGGTATTTCCAAAAACATTGGCGGGCAAGTATTTGCACTGTGAAGTGCTGGCTTTTTGATTGAAGGTGGGAACTTGGCTGTCTGAAATAGTCACATGACCATTGACAATGACAGTACCAAATGCAAGATCAATTCTATCTCCCACCTCCACTACACATGCGGGATTGAAAGTAGCTGCCATAGCACTTTGTGGGTATGCCACGCCAATATGACCCATACCAGTTTCCTTGACAAATCCAGCCGCAGTGGCAGACAACGCAAGTGCATATATCAATACGCAATAGCCGAATACGCTTAAATGTATGGTTTTAAACATTTTTGAGGCATATTTTGCATAAGTCATTTCTAAGCTTCCCTTCGATTCAAAAATTGTTAATCCTCAGTCTTGCAAAACTGAATGAGCCAGAAAACTACGAGTTTTCATCATTTTCATAAAAACATTGGTATACTGCAGCAGCTTTTTTTTGTCCATTTTAATTGTACCCCCGCAAAAAGTAACTAGATTTTACCACAGAGATCATGAAGAAGATAGAGGAGAAGGGGAGAAATTTTTATCTTCTCCATACTCTTTTATACTCTGTGATCTCTGTGGTGAAAACATAGAGAGAAGTTTTTAGCGGGAATTACTGCTGCTCTGGAAGATTATGTTTGGTTTAAGGTGACAGCATAGATTGTAATTTGCTGCGCTTTCCCTTTTACCAAGATAGTATCTAACACCTTGAGGTCATATTGTGCGGGATTTTTAATTTCATCATAGGTGTCTTTAGTGATTAAAATAGAAACGTTGTAATTTTTGGTCAGGCTCTCTACACGCGCAGCTACGTTAACTGCATCAGAAATGACAGTAGCACTCATTCTCTGTTCCTCTCCAACAGTTCCAAGCATAAGGGGGCCGGTATTTATACCGATGCCTATCTTAAGGGAATCATTTTCCATTCTACCCTGGTTATATTTTACAAGAGATTCCTGCATCTCCAAGGCACATTGAATGGCGTGGTCAGACTCCTCAGGAAAAAGGGCCATGATCGCGTCGCCAATAAACTTATCAATAAACCCATGATGCTTTTGTATGATAGGACTCATAATGTTTAAAATTGAATTGATAAAATTAAAATTCTCTTCAGGTGTCATTTTTTCTGACAGGGTCGTAAAATCGCGGATATCAGCAAAGAGCACAGTCATGTTTTTTTGAACATGGTCTCCAAGTTTGACATCGAGGATGCTATTTTTTTCAAGTAACCTTAAAAAGTCTTCAGGTACAAAACGTGCAAACGATCTATTTAAAACGACTAATTCGTCGCAAAGTTCTTTGGTGCGATTATAAAGGCGCGCATTATCAATAGAAATAGCCATTTGCGAAGATAAGACATTAAGAAATTTAATTCGATCCACACTAAAGACGCCTTTTGTTAGATTATTCTCCATATATAAAATACCTGAAATCTGCCCTTTGTTTAATAATGGCATACATAAAATCGATTTTGGCTGTTTTTCTTGAATGTATGCATCCTTAGCAAACTTTGTGGAGTGAAAGGCGTCATCCAATACGACTGTCTCATTGGCATGATTAACATAGTTAATAATAGATATTGGCAAAATGTTATTATTTATCTCAATCGACTGTAGCACTCTAGGCTCGTCCTGTCCTATCATTCCCTCAGCCTCGATAAATAATTTGCCGTCTTTGTTCAGTAATAAGTAACTTCTTTCTGCACCGGCATTTTCGATGGCAATTATCATCAGTTTCTTGAGTAAATCTCCGAGAACAATGGTGCTCGAAAGGGTGTAAGACGTTTTTTCTATGCTGCTTATATCCAGATTGTTGGATTTGCTTGAATGGATGGATGACTGTGAAATAGAAGAAGATGTAGACCTTCTTGAGCTCCCCTCCCTACGCATAAAAAGATGGCTATATTGCTGATCCATGTAAGCCACCTTACCCTGAGCCCCCCATAAAAGATAGGTATAACGGGCATCTTCCATATACATGCTAGCTAATCTTTCATTATCCTGAGATAGATAGTATTTAGCTGCAAGCTCATTGGCCAGTGCTTCATCATTGAGAAATTTATGTTTGTTCGCTGCAGCAATGGCTTGATCATAGAGCTTTCTAGCGATTTCATGTTGATCCTTCATGCGTGCAATTTCAGCTTCGATCAAAAGATGCTTTTGCAGAGCATTAGCGGGAGCCAGCTTTGCCCATTGTGCCATTTTCTTTCTTGACGATCGAATCTCTCTTGGAATGTTACGGTTTTTTTTAGGATCATGCAGATATGCTAGGGTTCTATAAAAATGAAAAACTTGAATGGGGTACCCTCCTGCAAACCCTTCCTTAAATTGTTCTGCTGCTTGGGCGTTGGCAAGGGCTTCGTCATATTTTTCAAAAAGGAAACAGAGAATTAATTTATCGAGATAGTAGAGAAACAGCATTGTTTTATTATTTGCTTTTTTAAATGCAGGCAGCATCGTTTCCGCATCAAAGGCAGATCCTATTAACAGAGTGGGTTGCAAAGATTGACTGGAAAGATTTATCAGTACTTGATGACACTGTGAAAGAGTATTGTAGCTTACTGGCTGTATCTCTTTAAAGCGCATTTTATGTGAGTCTATGGTAGCCAAAAGTTCGTTTATCGGTACTCCAGTAATATACGCATTGCGGTAATAATTGGCTATAGAATAGCCTGCCTGTTCGGTTGCACCAATATGAAAGGAAGACTCAGCAGTTTCTTTAAGTAAAGGGAGTAAATCATGCACCGGTTCCTTCCAATGTTTTAGCATTACAATAGCAACAAAAGTAATCTTATATAAATTCATTGGAAGTCCCAATTTTCTTACTACTTTCAAGGCGAGTTTGCCCCATTCATAACCGACATTTATTTGGTTTAAAACTGTGACATTTATGATGCCGTAAGAAAGAAAAATAGTTGCTGAATATCCACTTAACCCATGTTGAAGCGATAAATAAGCAGCCTCTAAAGTGATTAACATTAATAATTTATGGTTTGTATGAACGAGTGCAGGTATTATAAAATTTGTTAACCGGATGATCAGTGCAAGTTTTTGATTAGTTAAAACTGGAAGATTTTCTAGACTAGCTATACTTTTTCCGATCATGATAAATTTTAACTTTGCCATTGCTATAAAAATATTGATCAATGTTGGATGTATAGGTAATTTCAATCCTAAAGAATCAATAGCCTCTATGCCTATTTTAATTGCCTCTTCTTGTTTTGTCTGAGCAGAATAGGCCAATATCTTTAATTCCATAATTTTAATCTTATCAATAAGGGTTGCAGCATTTTCAATAGATATTTCTGCATATTTTTCAAACAGGTCAAATTTACCGTTTAAATAGGAGACTTCAGTAGCAGCTGAATATAACCCAAACATCAGCGCATAATCATTCTTCCACGATTCGTTTTGCACGCATCTTAACCCGTATTCGACATACTTTAAAGCCAGCTCAAAGGCTGCTGCACTACTCGCTGCCTGAGAAGCCTTCAAATTTAATTCAGCGATGTTTCTTTTTTCTTTTATGTCGATAATATTGTCAGGGATTCCTTGCTCAATCGCGAGGTCATAATGGTTCACGATATCAAAAAGTTTTTCCTCCAATTTTTTCGTTGTAGCTTTTTTAAGCAACAAACGTGCGATCTCAGTATGGATCAGAATTCGTTGGTCTTCTTCAACCATAGAATAGGCGGCCTGTTGAATGCGGTCATGGGCGAAATAAAAGCGCGTCGCATAAGAAGCATTCCCTGAGCTAATAATATAACCTTCTCGCAAAGCCTCATTTAACTCTTGCAAAATGACTGTGGAATCTTTTGCGCTTATCGCAGCTAGAGTCTCAAGGTCAAATTGATTGCCAAGAAAAGCAGCCAGCTGCAATGCTTTTTGCGTATCAGGTGCCAATTCTCCAATTTTATTTACCATCAACTGAACGACATTATCTGAAATCTTTATTTCTTTGATTTTATTAAAATCCCAAATCCATCTGTTTATAGAAAGATCAAATACAATCAACTGTTCTTTATAAAGAGTAAGCAGTAATTGAATAAGAAAAAAAGGATTGCCCCCAGTCTTTTCATAGCACAATCCAGCAAGGGGTTGAACGCTCTTTAAATCTTGATGAAGAGAATCAGCGATTAATTCAGAAACAGCCTCCAAAGTCAACGGACCGACGTCAATAGATTCGCAAAGAATTTCCCTTTTCTTTAATTTTTCCAAGGTTTGCATCAGGGGATGTTCTACCCCGACCTCGTTATTGCGATAGGCGCCAATAATGAAAAGATATTGACAATCGGGGCTAAGTAGCAGAGTTTCAATCATCTTCAGGGAAGCAAGATCGGCCCATTGTAAATCATCTAAAAAAATAACAAGGGGGTTTTCGCTGCTTGCTACTGCTTTAATCAAGTTTTGAAAAACGAAATTAAGGCGGTTTTGGTTTTCAATAGGGCCTAAAACGGGGATTTCCGGTTGCTTGCCAATAATGGACGCAAAACTTGGGATGAGATCTAAAATAAGCTGTCCAGAGTCTTGGACTGCGCTCATGATTTTGTGACGCAGCTTGTCAATTTTTTCTTCAGATTCTGTTAAAATTTGTTGGACAAAATCATCAAAAGCCTGAACTATGGCTGAATAGGGTATGTTTTTTTTAAACTGATCGAATTTACCTGATATAAAATAACCGTGTCTAGCTAAAATGGTTTTATGAATTTCATGTACAAGTGCTGTTTTTCCAATGCCCGAATACCCGGCAACTAATAAAAGTTCCGCTTTGCCTTGTACGACTCGTTCATAGGTATTCAATAATGCATTTAGTTCATTTTCGCGCCCATATAACTTTTCAGGTATTTGGAATTGGTTAAACAAGTCATGAATGCCGAGAGAAAAGGGATCTATTTTTCCAGTACATTGTAACCTGTTCCGACATTCTTGCAAGTCGGCAATCAATCCATTGACGTTTTGATATCGATCTTCAGCATTCTTGGCTAATAGCTTCATTACAACATCGGAAACTACCTCCGGGATAGAGGAATCAATGGCCTTGGGTGATTTGGGAATGGCAGCAATATGATAATGAACAAGCTGCATAGGATCATCTGTTACGAAGGGAAGCCCTCCGGTCAACATTTGATAAAATGTAACGCCCAAGGAGTAATAATCTGTCCGGTAGTCTATCCCACGGTTCATGCGTCCGGTTTGTTCGGGAGAAAGATAGGACAGAGTCCCCTTTAACGCATTTGGACTAACAATTTGTGCTCTTTCTTTTGGGAGGGCATCAGAAAGGCCAAAGTCAATAATTTTGATTTTCATGGCAGGATAATCGCACATGATATTGTTTGGATTGATATCCATATGGATAATGTTATTTTTATGAACGTGTCCCAGCCCCTCGGCCATTGGAATTGCCAGATTAAGAAAATCTTCCAAGTTGAATTTTTTTTTCCTTTCAATGACCTCAGATAAAGTTGAGAAATTAATATTTTCCATCACAATGGCATAATTATTTCCATCTTGTTCCAATGAAAATACTTGAACAATATCCTGTACGGCATTAAAAAGTTTAGCAATTTCATATTCATGCTTAAAATGGGCGATTAGATCGAGGGAGGGGTGTTCTTCTTTGAGCATTTTAACGACGATTGGTGAATTATCAGCATTGCGGAGCCCAGTATAGACAACTGTATACTCACCTACATAAAGAGCTTTATCGTTAATTTTATACCCTAAAATTTTTTTTGACATCGAGACACCCCTGCTATTTAACCATTCGCATGGTTTCTTTAACCCTAAACTCGAGAGAAATTATTGTTTTTATTTGTTTTTTCTAAAAATTGAAAAACAGGGTACTTATATTTTTATATTAACATTAAGTGCATTTAATTCAATATTTTTGGTTTTTGGGAATTATGCCGAAGTCGGCATAATTCCGAAGAACCATATTTTTATAGTGCTAATTATGGCAGTGAATAATGGAGTGCTTTAATGGAGCTATTAAATATTCCTAACATGCGCCTTCGCGACAGGAGTTTGAGCGCCGCTTCAGGTGGGCAGTAGTGGACTTGTATCACGCTAGTCCAAAGATTTTTACCACAGAGAGAAGAAGAGGGGTGGAATGGACGTAATGGAAGAATGGACGTAATGGATATGGACAGTAATGGACCATAGTGGACGATAATGGACCATAATAGACGATGCATTATTGTCCATTACCGTCCATTATGGTCCATTACTGTCCACTACCGTCCATGTCCATTAACATCCATTCCTCCATTACGTCCATTCCACCTCTCTTTTTCTCTCTGTGGGCTCTGTGATCTCTGGGGTAAAAATCTTTGGATTAGCCTGATGCGTATCCGTTACCGGCGACAGAAAAGGGAGTAATTAGTGGCCTAAGGATTTTGCCCGCTAAGAATTTGTCCTAACTCAGGATATTTTTCCTGATTTCTCTGGATCGTATCAATAAATAATTCAATAAAGTAATTCTCGTTCGTCATGGAATCTACTGTATTGACCATAGTGCACCATGTCTCTGCCTGCTCATAAGGAATTGGTTCGCCCTGCGGGGTGAGTGGTTGAAAAATAAAAACGTCGTTACCCCATTTAGGCACTTTAAGATTATCATCCCATCCAATGCCAAATAATCCAGCGCTAGTGTTCATGAAAAGAGGTTTTCCTCCTTCAGAGAGATATCCATGTTTCTGCCAGCGCACAAAGCTGCCACGCATTATTGTCAATGTGTTGCTTTTAAGAAAGTCTAAAATCGCTTCTGGAGAAGTAATGGGCTGCTTATCGTCTACAACATAGAGACTATTATTTTCGTCTAGATGACCCATTTTTATTTCTTGTTTCAATGCGCGACTTAAGAGTTCTGCACTGAGAGGAAATACTTCAGGAGTCTTACAATAGCTGTTGAAGGCAATGTGGTAGGTCAGTTTTCCTTCTACTTTCAGTTCCTCAAGAAATTGGAGAAATCGTCTAAATGAGACAAAGATGGTGTTCTGAATCTCTTCGTCACTACCATCTGCAAGAAGATATCCAAAATCTAAATCGTCTCGTTGCATGATCGTGCCATTCAAATCTATGGTAAAACCTATATGCGGAACAGCTGACTCAGCCTGAAGCATATTTAGGTGGCAAGCTATCAAGATAAAAAGTAATACAAATCTTTTCTTCATAAAAATGATCTCCAGAATTGTTTTAAATATTAAACGATAACATAGTTAAGAATGTAAATCAACTAATTATGAACCATGAAACAGAAAGTCGTGTTCGAGGCATTTCCGCACTTTTTGTGGGCATATTAGGACAGAGGGGGCTCTAAATATCTCTAACAAGCTATTTTATCAGCATCAATCTCTAAAGGAATATTTTCATTTTCAAAATTGGCTAAATTTTCTGGATTTATTGTCAAATAAAGCTTTCTGAATTCTTTATCATTTACCTTTAAATAATTGAGGATATAAAGGCGAAGATATGCTTCTGTACTTGGATTCATTTTAGATAGCTCTTTTTCCCATTTCACAACTGCAACATGAGAAACACCAAACAGCTTAGCAAAATCTCGATATGACATCTCGAAGTAATCAATGATAAACCTAATTTCTGGTCCAGTTAAATGTGTGGATTTTGTCGCCAGCATACGAAGAACAACTTCTTGAAGCGTGTTGAAGTTTATGTCAATTGCCCATTCTCCAAAGACTTTCCTTAGCGGGACATTCACTAAGCGAATGGGAAAACCCAATCCTTCATAGATGAATGTGTCTCTTCTTTTTGATTTGTTCATATATCTCCCACATGCATTACTGTAATAACTAGCATCCCATCTTCTTCAAAAGCAATAATAATGCGAACATCCTTAGAGCTTAGTATTGTTTTACCTCTAATCGCATATTTCCATGTATTTTGCTTGTCGTCGAAGCAAGTCTTATTCTTCTCTTCATATCCAGTTTTCAGAATATGCAATGTTTCAGCCAAATTAATTGAACGTTCTTTTTGTCTATCAATGGCATGTCTGGTCAGTATGTATTTACCAGTCAGAAGGCAGTCCCAAATTCTTTCTAAGACTATTTCGATCTTCTGTGGTCTTTTCTTTGTCACGGACCTATTCCTTAATTGCATGTTAACAAAGTTAACATTTTTTCCACAAGATTCTTATTTTCGGCAGATGTTACTGCATTTTTTCGCGCTTATGCGTTTAATCCAATTGTAAAGCCGGTAGCACAAAACAAAAACGGCATCCCACTCGAAGAGCGGATGCCGAAAAACAAACAAAGGAGGGAATTTTTGTCGTGCGAGCTTAGGTGCTATGAGCTAAGAAGTCGCAAATTTCTGGAAGGCGAATTTCGATAGGCCAAGGCATTTGCTCTGTTGAGGGCATTCCTAACAATTGACCTGAGAAGTTATCGCGTTCAGTAGAAAGATAATCAGGCACAGAACGGTTACCACTGTCCAATGCTTCATTGATAGCCTTCATTTTACGGGATTTCTCTTTGATCGAGATGACCATTCCAGGTTTAACTTGGAAAGAGCGTCTGTCTACTTTTTTGCCATTCACCAAAATATGACCATGAGAGACTAACTGTTGCGCACCAAAAATCGTGCTGGCAAACTTTAATCTATAAGCGATATTGTCCAATCGGCATTCGAGAAGTTCGGCAAAGTTTTGAGCTGTATTGCCTGACTTTTTAACGGCATGCTTATAGTAGCTCACGAGTTGTCTTTCGCTGAGCATCCCATAGATTGCCTTTAACTTCTGCTTTTCTTCAAGTTGCAAGCCGAAGTCTGATTTCTTTCGACGACGAGCCCCATGCTGCCCAGGTGGATTTGGTTTATGCAGCATCGGATTGCGAGCGCGGCCAAATATATTTACCCCAAAGCGGCGGGCAACTCGGTTCTTATTACCTGTATAACGAGCCATGTGTTCTCCTAAAGGATCTTATTATAGTAAATCGTAAGAGCGAATTATGGCACCAAGCTCGTTTTTTTTGCAACTCACATTTATACTTGCCGAAAAAAAGATCCCTACCTACCGTGAAATTCAATGACCACTTACGAGGAATACACATGCCTATCGAGAAAATATTGATTATTGATCCTGATAGCTCTGTTCGCAATTTCCTTTCCACGGTCTTAAAAAATACCTCCTCAAAATTTGACATCGTACTAGCCGAGAGCGGAAATAAGGCCCTGAAGCTGCTGGCAGATTCTTCCTTTGATCTTGTCTTTACTGAAATGGATATGCCAAAGTTATCAGGACTGGATATTTTGCGAAAAGCGTCAGAGTTCCACTCAAATATGATAGTCGTCATTGCTACAGGTCATGGATCTATCGAAAATAGCGTTGAGGCAATGCGTCTAGGGGCTTTTGACTATATTCAAAAGCCTTTTTCCTCAGATACTGTCGAGGCAATTTTAGAAAAAGCCGAAGCCTATTCACAATTAAAAATTAAAAGCCAGCACACCTGCGAAGCATGCTCTACAAACCGAAAAATCATTGCAGAAAGTCCTGCAATGAAAAGTGTTTTAAAAGATCTAGAACGGATAGCCAATAGCAACGCCAATATTTTTATAACAGGGGAGTCCGGCACTGGCAAAGAAGTAATTGCACAAAGAATCCATTACACCTCCCCACGCACAAAAAGACCCTTCATAAAGGTAAACTGTGCGGCTATTGCACAGACGTTGATGGAATCAGAATTTTTCGGTCATGAAAAAGGAGCCTTTACAGGAGCCAATCTCCGCCATTTGGGGCGATTTGAACTGGCCTCTGGAGGCACTTTGCTTTTGGATGAAGTGACAGAGATCTCAGTGGGCTTGCAAGCCAAATTATTGCGAGTCATTCAAGAACAAGAATTTGAAAGAGTGGGCGGCACCAAATCGGTAAATATCGATGTACGAGTAATCTCGACAACAAATAGAGATTTGCAAGACGCACTTGCCTTGCAGATATTACGCAAGGACCTGTACTATCGGTTGAATGTCGTTTCGATCCATTTACCCCCTCTTAGAAATAGGCGTGAGGACATCATTCCTTTAGCAGAATATTTCGTAGAGAGAATGTGTTTGCAAAATAACAAACCCTGCCGATCGCTAAGCTCAAAAGCTAAAGTAGCCCTCTTGGCTTATTCCTGGCCTGGAAATATTCGGGAGCTTGCAAATATCATTGAACGCACCATTGTTCTGGATAACCAGCATGAAATCACCCCAGCTCAATTGCGCTTTTAGGCTTTTACGTATAATGATACCATTTGCGAAAGGGCTTATGACCTATCTGGTGATAAGGACGCACCCGTTCTGCTGTCTTGCAACTCTCCTGACAGCATCCTGAATGGATCGGTAAACAGTCAGGACAACATAAAAACAGCTCATTGCAGTCCATATTTGCACAATTGTAGTAAGTATCATTCGCATTGCCGCAATGATGGCACGTTCCTATCACAGAAGAGTTTTCATCGCTTAAGGGTACGCCTAAACGGTCATCAAATACAAACAGTTTTCCTTTCCAATATTTGTTGCCTTCTTTTTCACCATAATTAATGATCCCTCCTTCCAACTGATAGACCTTCTCAAAGCCCCTTTGCATCAATATGGAAGAATAGATCTCACAGCGAATTCCCCCCGTACAGCACATCATCACAGGTGTTTTCGCAGGATCGATTTTCTCTTTTAGCTTATCAGCATATTCCACAAAATCACGAAAAGTTTTGCATGGGGGAAGCTCAGATCCCTCAAAGTGGCCAATTTTCCATTCATAGTCATTCCTGACATCGATTAGGACTTTTTCTTTCTCGCATTCAATCATTTCCTTCCAACGCCGAGGAGAGACGTGTTCTCCCCTTTTTGAAAGGTCGACATCGGCATCAATTGCAACGAGTTTTTTCCTATATTTCACAGTAATACGGGGAAAAGCGTGTTCGAAATGTTCGTGAAGCTTGAAGACGATGTTGGAAAATTCAGGACGGCTTTGCATCCATTCCATATATGCTTGAGCGTCCGACAGCCGGGCGCTGAGTTGACCATTAATTCCTTGTACCGACAGATAAATGCGGCAAGTGACATCTTTGCCAACGAAGAACTCTTTATGGCGAGCCACTTCTTCGCGTGGGTTTGGAAGATCAACAAAATGGTAATAAGCGAGAACTAAATAGTGTTTTTCATTCATAATAGCTGAAATTCTAACGAATTTATTCTTAAATCTAAAGAGCAAAACTAGAGAAGGGACAAAGGACGTAAAGGACATACGTCCTTTGTCCCTTCTTTTGCTTTGCCGTTAAAATACATAGAAAAAAGATCACGATTGTGCGATACTGGAGATAGGAAAACAAGGGGATAAATCTATGTCAGAACAGCTCAAATATTTAAATGATGATAATTTCGAAAGTACAATTGCACAGGGTGTCACATTAGTCGACTTCTATGCTGATTGGTGTGGCCCATGCAAAATGATAGCACCTGTTATCGAGGATCTTGCTAGAGAAATGCAAGGCATCGCAACAATTGCCAAACTCGACATAGAAAAAGCTCAAAATACCACAGCTTCTTTCCAGGTCATGTCAATTCCAACGATTATTATTTTTAAAAACGGCAAAGAAATCAAACGTCTCATTGGTGTCAAAGGCAAAGAAGAGCTAAAAACTTTAATCAAAGCCTCACTTTAACGCGATTTCCAAAAAGGAAGGGACAAGGGACGTAAAGAGGTAATTGCAGAAGTGCCAAATCATCAGGTCAAAGCTATTGGTTTGTGCCGGCCCTCCGGGACGGGATGGGTTGTTTGGCGCTTACCCAGGCTTCGCTTACCCCTCCGGGGAGCTTCAGCCTGGGCTATTATGTAAACAGCCCTCCGGGCAGTGTGAAAAGTGATTTTCATACAAAAGCTCCTGCATACAGCCCGGAGGGCCTGTTCACGTAATAGCCCAGGCTGAAGCTCCCCGGAGGGGTAAGCGAAGCCTGGGTAACTGCCAACCAACACATCCCGTCCCGGAGGGCCGGCACAAACCAATAGCTTTGAGCTGATGATTTGGCGCTTCTGCAATTACCTCTTTACGTCCCTTGTCCCTCTCCCATAAACTGTTGCTGTCTTAATGCCTCGTACACAGCAATCCCCACCGACGTTGCCAGGTTTAAGCAACGCGCTTGTGGAAGCATGGGTATTCTCACGCATTGCTGTGGATATGCATTTGTAATATCAGATGGCAAACCTGCTGTCTCAGAGCCAAAAATCAACCAATCGTCAGGTTTATATTGGGGCATTGTGTAAGAAACGCTCGCTTTACTAGAAAGAAAATAAAAGCTTGCAGGAGCTTCTCGAAGTAATTTTTCGAGGTCTTCAACAACATTTACTTCCACCCCTTCCCAATAGTCTAAACCCGATCTTTTAAGCCAGCGATCAGTGATACTAAAGCCAAGAGGGGAAATCAGAGTAAGGCTGCATCCAGTGACAGCACATGTGCGCACGATGTTGCCTGTATTTTGAGGAATTTGGGGCTGGAATAAAACGATTTTCATAATCCTAAAAAAAAGGCGGTGAAAAGATCACCGCCTTTTTCAGTCTCATAACGGATTGAATTAATTTTTCATTTCATCATCAGTGTAGCTATCATCGCCATCGTCTTCATCAGCCATTCCATCTTCAGATAGATCAGCAAGATCAGCTTGATCTGAAGAAGCTTCTGGAGGCGGTGCTTTGATCACTTCGACATCAAAGATTAGCAGTGAATTTGGCGGCAGATGCCCCGTAGTGCCATATCCTTGATCTGGATGAACGAATAACTTTCGCTTTTCCCCTTCTTTCATGCCCAAAATTCCTTTGCTGAAGCCAGGAATGGTCTGATCAAGAGGAATTGTAATAGGACCGCCAGTCTCTTCGGAACTTCCGAAAACTGTGCCATCAAGAAAACGTCCTGTATATTTAACCTGAGGAGCTGAATGCTCTAGCACAACAGGGCCATTTCCTTCTTGTACGATCGAGTATTGAAGCTTTCCTGGTTCTACTTCGATAACGCCTGTCGCTTTAGAATTCTTTTCCAGGAACTCTTTGGCTGCTTTTAAGTTATCAGAAGCCATTTTTGTGTAGGCTTGCTCTTGGATTTTTGCCATTAGCTCTTCGTAATCTTTGTCATTAAGAGGAGCAGGCTTTCCAGCATATCCATCACGCATTCCTTTGATAATGCTATCGAGATCAAAGTTAATCCCAGGTGTCTTTAAGTTGCGTCCAATAAAGTGTCCAAAAGCTTCAGAAGCCTTTAGAATGTCTTCTTGAGAAACAGTATCAGAGGGCTGTTTTGCAGTTGGTGTTGTGTTTTGAGCAATCTGTTGGGGAGCCTGAGCTTGCGGCTTTGGTTTAGGGGGTTCTTTAGATTCTTGAGCGCATGCAAAACCACATGCCAGTAGCATTGCAGCGCCAGTGATAGATAGAATTCTAGTGTTCTTCAACATATGTTTTTTGACCTCCGGCTAAAATAAAATCCAGTGTACGTTCGGAGTGAAATTAAATGCAATGAGTTCTTCTTTAGTCTGATTCCACGAAAGTTTTTCGTATTTGTTCTGCAGCAGAGGAGAGGCTTTCTGCAGCATGCAATGTTTGAGAGACCGTATGGGAAAGTCCTCGAATGAAAAAATCTGCCTCGGCTTGATTTGCAAATGGGGTCGACATCTCTTTCCAAAGTCTTAAAAAATCCTTTTTATGCATCTCAATATTTAGAATTCTTTCCAAACTGTCCAGCGGAACCTCTGTCACTTCCCCGGTTGACATTTCTTTAAGTGAAATTTTGCCCTTGTTCAATTCATCTTCCCCTATGACCGCAACGAACTTGGCACCACAATTGTGGGCCTGTTGCATACTTTTATTTAGTTTTTTTTCACCAAAGTCCATTGTAGCAGAAATTCCTTTCCTACGCAGTTCGTGGAGAAGATCAAAGGCATATTGTTTTCCGTTCCCTCCTAAAGCTATCAAAAATATGTAAGGAGCTTGAGGATTCGGCGTTGCAACATTTTGTTTTAAAATTGTTTGAATAATGCGTTCAATGCCTGTTCCAAAACCTATTGTAGGAAGATCTTGACCACCTAATTGTTTCATTAAACCATCGTATCTTCCGCCACCCCCAATGCTATTTTGCGCTCCAAGCTCACCTGCAATAATTTCGAACACTGTATGATTATAATAATCCAATCCACGAACAAGCTGAGGAGATACTGTATACGGGATTTTTAATTGATCAAGTCGCTTTTGTACCAACTCAAAATGATCTTTAGATTCAGAATTGAGAAAGTCTAAAATTGAAGGAGCATGCGAAAGGAGTTTTCTGTCTGCAGGATCTTTTGAGTCCAAAATTCTGAGTGGATTATTCTCAAATCGATTCTGGCTATCCGCAGACAATTGTGCAAGATGGGGTCTCAGATAATCTTGCAACGCTGTGCGAAACGCCATGCGAGATTGGGCATCACCAAGCGAATTGAGACAAAGTTGTAAGTTCTTTAATCCCAATCGTTGATAAAGCGTTAAAAGTAGATCAATCACCTCTACATCTTGCTCTGGGGATTTATTTCCTATCGCCTCTACCCCAAATTGATGATGTTGTCGGTAACGCCCCGCTTGAGTCCGTTCGTATCTGAACATCGGTGCAATGTAAAATAGTTTGTGGACTGAAGATTGCTGCTGAAGCTGATGTTCTACAAAAGCCCGAATGACTGGAGCCGTGCCCTCCGGTCGCAAAGAAATAGATCTATCCCCTTTATCTTTAAAGGTGTACATCTCTTTCGAAACAATATCTGAAGTTTCACCCACACCTCTCTTAAATAATTCCGTTCTTTCAAACATTGGAGTACGTATTTCAAGATATCCATAGTCGCGTGCTGTCTTTCGAATGACCTCTTCAACATAGTTCCAAAGATAACTGCTGCGCCATAGCTCTTGGTCATCTTGAGGAATAATATCAAACACACCAGGTGCGATCGGAACAGTCATAATTCTCCTAATAAATATGGGTAGGATGTTGTCAGGAAATAATCAAATAATGTACTAGAGAACCAAGGTATTATTCAATAAAAAAGGAGAACATGATGAAAACAAAGATCGGTTTATTTGCCTTCATGACAGTCTTGTCGATTTTTCATATAAACGTGATTATGGCAGACGCAGTACAGGACAAAAAAGATGCCTCGAAAAGAGAGGAAGACAGACTTCAATCGGAAAGACTCGAAGATGAAAGACTCGAACGGCAAAGGGTAGAGCAAAGACTACAAGATCAGAAAATAGACCAGCAAAGAATTGATCGAGAAAGGCAGGATCAACAGAGAATCCAGCGCAAAATAGACGACGACATCTGGAACCGCACCCACAGACCGTAGGAACAGGGATTCGCAGGGATGCAACATCAGGCCTATTGCATAAACAGCGAATTAGAAAAGTAACAGGATATGCAGGATCGCAAGCGGCAGGATAAGAAGGATAGTAAGCATCCTTCTTATCCTGCCGCTTGCGATCCTGCATATCCTGTTACTTTTTTTATTGAGAGGTTGTTCGCATCAGGGCCTAATTTGGGAATCTTGTAGGCTCAGTGAATTGCTTCCATCCCTCGCCGTTCAATGCTTCTAAAAAGCTCAGCAGTGCTTGCTTGTCTTCTTCAGTCATGTGCAACGGCTTCATTAGTGGGTGTAAATTGCGATTTGGATTACCCCCGCGATCGTAATAATCGATCACCTCTCGAAGCGTAAAAAAACACCCATCATGCATATAAGGAGCCGTATGGGCTACTTCTCGCAATGTAGGAATCTTAAAAGCTCCCCAGTCTTTCTCATCTTTTGTAATGTTATAGCGCCCTAAATCAGGATTTGCCTTTTCCATCCCAACGCCAATATTTAAAAAACGACCATCAGTGAAATTGGGTCCTGCATGGCAGTTATTGCAGCTCAACTTATTAAATAATGCTAATCCTTTTACCTGCTGAGTTGTCATCGCTCCCTTGTCTCCCGCCATATAGCGATCATATGGCGCATTCCCAGACAAAATTGTTCGCTCAAAAGTTGCTATTGCCCTTGCAAGATTGTCGATTGTCACAACATCGTCATTAAAGATTTCTTTAAAAAGTCTCACATATCCCGGAATCTTTTGAATCCGCTCCTGGCATGCCACAAGTGCTGCGTGAACGTCATCTGTTCCAGCCATCTCTTTGGAATTTGTTAATGGACCTTTCGCTTGCTCCTCTAGGGTTTTAGCTCGTCCATCCCAAAAATAGCTCTTTTGATATGCCGCATTGATCACTGTTGGAGAATGGCGAGTTCCAATATGACCATCTATCCCGATCGCAATTGGATTACTATCTGCAAATCCAACTTTAGCAGCATGGCATGTCGCACAGGAAATAGTCCCATTTGCGGAAAGGCGTTTATCAAAATAAAGAAGTTTTCCTAATTCTGCTTTTTTCTTGTCGTAAGGGGAGTCAGCAGGCCACGGGACAGGTGGAAGACCCAAAGGAATTGACAAATGAGCACGCTCCTCTGTCAATTCCTTTTGATCAGTTGCACTTTCACAATATGCAAATGTGTTAGTAAGCAATAAAAGAAGGAATAGGAAACAATAATAACTCATTGAATTCATTTCCTCTCAATTAACTTATTCTCGCACACTTCCTTACATCTTCTGAAAAAGGAAGGATTTCGTGAACGCGCCCACGCCCAAACTACGTGAACGCGCCCGAGCCCGCGCCCGTTGCCCGACCATTTCTTGAACAGGTCTGAGTCTGAAAATGTATTAATTCGGGCAACGGGCGCAGGCTCGGGCGCGTTCACGATAAGACGCAGGCCAGACTGCTTTCTTTATGACATACGCAATAGGCCATCAACGAAGGTTTGAGGAGATGTCTGAAGCCTTCTCCTCTCCACTCGCATCCGCACGTTTGATCTCCGTTGCATTAAGATCAAACGCAGTCAAGTCAACATACTTAATCGATTGATCATCATATGTTTTAAAATAATACTTCAATGACTCAGGATCTCTCACACAAGTCACTTGAGTATAATCACTAGCAATTTTTGTAGAAGAACCCGTAGATTCACGTGACAATCCCATTGGAATATCAAATTGATTCAATATATGAAACGCTTGATAGACACCTTCGCTGGCATTTTTCGATGGAATCGCATTAATGCAATAAATAGCAGCTCTTACAAAGCGCGAAGGCGGAGTAAAATCGCCTGGCAGCCCAACCATCCCTGAGCCTTGCCCAAAAGGTGCTAAAGTAAGATTGTCGATTTTAATCGGCTGCGCATTTTTAGCTGTCAAATTAATGAAATTTCGCAAATTAGTCATATGCCAGTCAAATGTGGGAGAATTTGTCATCACCCCCAATGGATTATCATAGGTTGTTAACTTCCCATTAATAGGCTCAATGACCAATGAACGACCACTTTTGTCGTACACAATGTAATGGAATGGCGCAGGTTCGTTCCCCCACGTCTCAACGACAGTCGGAGCAATCACGACAGATTGCAGAGCGCTTTTAACTTCTTCCACAGTAGCAAATTGAGTAACAATCCAGTTCGAAAACTCAATAGGAGATAATGCCTTCTGTTGATTCTCAGAAGTAATCTTAGAATACCCTGCAAACCCTGGAAAATAGAATGTGCCAACCGCTAAACCCTTTTCATTCATCCCATCCATGATCGCTATGTCGTTAAAGCTGATTGATCCCACAGCCCCGTATTTTGCCTTGTATGACAAACCCTTTCCTTGCGGCGTCGTTCCTGAAAATTGATATCCCCTTGGCACGACCACAACAGAGACTTTCACCGGCACACCAAACTCTAAAGTCCGACCGTGAACCAATGT
>JABDBC010000012.1 GCA_013288825.1 Chlamydiota bacterium | reverse complement strand
GCTGTTGTTTGTATCATTACGCTCTTGATGACACTTCTAATCTGTAAAAAATGTTTGTTTAAACCGCCGTCACTACCACCTCATCCTAGCACCATTCCTCTCGGATGCCAGTCACCTCAACAAGTCTTTGTTGATGCTCTTATGGTCCTAAACGATAATCGAGGAACCCCGGGAGTGAATTATCCTGGCTCTGATCTCGCTGACCGTGCGTATACTCAAAAACGAATAAGATTCGTACAAAGAGAAGTACAGCCACATGTACATACACTTGAATCTTATGAAAAATATCGAGAATGGATTCCGAAATTGACGACTAATTCCTTAATTTACGGTGGAGGAGCTGGAATTGCAATTTCACGGGCTCACGTGCAAGAAATTCAACGTGAAAATGTTATATATGAAAATCTTATAGAAGTTCATGAAAAGGAGAAAAAGAAATTAATTGAGCGTCATGGCAAGCAGCCCAGCGCCGTCGTCGTTGGAGCAGGTCCTATAGGGTTAAGCGCAGCCCTGTTGTTCTTTAGATGTGGATATGAGGTGAAACTCTATGAACAATACGGACCTCCTGAGTCAGAGAAAGAAGAAAAAGAAAAGAAATCTGAATTTGAAGAAAAACGCCGTTTTGATGAACGTCTCCAGCCATTCAGTTTACAGCCATTAGCTTTTCATTTCTTAGCTTCTATAGGTCTAAGAAAGGACAAGGTGCTTGAAACGTTTGGAGTTTCACCACGCGAAGGGGTAGATCCCAAAAGTGACGCGGCATATCCATTAGTTGAGAAGACTCTAGAGGTCACTGAAGCTGATAGAAAGCGAGTCCCCGATTCTTTTGGAGGGGTTGAAGGTTGGGCATTTATTGGGCTCACTCGAGGACTCATGGCAATAGCAAAAACGAAACGGATCGGCGCACATACTCGTGAATATGTTCCCAATACCGTTAGCCTTCGGATGGGTGACATGCAGAGGTTGCTCTATGGTGTGATTACAAAAGTTCAAGCAGCATCAGAGATAGATGAAAAGGGGGAAATAGAAGAAAAAGCAAAGAAAGCCGACATAGGAGTATTTTTTGGCAGAAAATGTACTGGATCTAGAACAGAGCCCGATGGAAGAACAACACTTCTTTTTGAAGGTTTGGAAGAGTCTCCAGACATCATTTACAACGCAACAGGTGGCAAAATCAACGAGATGCTTGGATTCACCCAAAAACACATTGTCGAGATGTATGGAATGGGAGCTTTTTTTGACAATCCGGCGGCTCCTGCAACCTCTGCGCCTTCTCCAGTGCTTTCACGTGCTGTCCGAGTTTTTACTTCCTTTCGAACAACAGATAAGATCTATTGCAATGTTGAATTGAGTAAGGAAGAATTCGAAAATAAAGAAGCGCAGCAAAAACTCTTAGATGTTGTTGCTGATTCCTTAAAACTTCCTAAAACATCAATATCCTTTACTGTTAAGATTGATTTATTCCATTCTGAAGAGGTCATGAGGGTCAATAGATTGTCTCCAACGCAATCTCAATGGATTATCAATGGAGGAGATGCTGCGATAAAACCTCATTTTATCACAGCTTCTGGAGCAAACTTTGGGCTGCAGGGACTGAGTTGTCTTTCATTTCTGCTGTTTAAGCGAAGTTTGGGGGAATTGCAGGCAGACGAGGAATTTGCATCTAAATACAGTGAATTTTATAGTCTTTTGCAAAAACAATCTCCACAGATGGTTTTAAACCTATTTGGAAGGCCTCTTGTCCCGCGCTAGGCTAGGTGAATGCGGCTAATTTTGGTTGGAAGTGATTTTAATCATTTTTTTCTTCATTTTTCTCTCGTTTTGTAGCCCACACCAAGGTTTCGCGAGCCTGCGAGCGAAACCGCAGGTGTGGGAATCATGAAAACCGCACCTCAACCAGGGACTGGTTCTTCTTTTTTCCTCCACTCGTCCAGGTTGAGCGTGCCCCGGAAGGGCATCGGTGAAGGGGGTATTTTAAAAACTCAGAGAAATCGCAATTCCCCACATGATAAACGCAATCAAGCTGTCAATAACCCTCCACACGCTTTGTTTGCGCAAAAGAGGTGCCAAGAAATAACTCCCATAAGTGATCGCAAAGAACCAAATGAAAGACGCGCTAATAGCTCCCACAGCAAAATATAACTGCTCGTGGACGGGCTGTTGTGACGCAATATTTCCCAATAAAATTACTGTGTCTAAATAAACATGAGGATTAAGCAAACTTAAAGCCAGCAGCATAAGGATCGTTCTTTTTGTAGAAAGCAAAACCTTGCTCTCCACATCATCTAAAGGCCTTGGCTTAAAAGCAGATTTCAACGAAAACGCTCCATAAAAACCTAAAAAAACAATCGCAAAGTACTTTGACAGCTCAATCAGAGAAGGACAAACAGAAACCACGTGTCCAAAACCTAGCACGCCCGAGAGGATCAAAAAAGCGTCAATTCCGGAACAGAGCAGTGCTGTGAGAAGTAGATGACGCCGCAGCAGACCTTGTCTAATTACAAAAGCATTCTGAGCTCCAATAGCGACAATTAAGCCTCCACTAGTGCTAAAACCTTTCAAAAGAGCCAAAAACATACTTACCCCCTTCTAAAGTTAATGTTCGAATGTTTCTGCGGGAAAGCTTGATTAAGAATCCCTGTCTCCAATGGAATGCATTGGATACTCTCCAGATGTTCTGTGAGCATGTTCAAGGCAGTCTGCACCTTTTCGCGTTCAAAGGAGTCGATGAAAAACACCACGTGTTTGGAATCTTCATCGATGCAGGTTTCTGCGGAGTCTTTGTGATTCCAAAGCCAACACATGATTCTTTCATCGTCGGCATACACCACATGATTGGATTTTGTTTCAATTTTTTGCCTTTCTCCTAAGCCTAAAAATGTTTCTGTGACTTTAGCATATCGGATTTTGATATTTCCAGAGACCTTGTTGAGATCGTATCCGCCCATGGGCAGCAAAGATAGAATCGAACAGCAGTTGTATAGGTCGACAACATTGCAGATATTCCACACTTCCTTTCCTGTCACCACGCGTCGCAAAAGTGCTTCTATGGAAGAGCGGTAGGTTTTAGCTTTTACATGAAAATGCTCCTCATAGATAGTTCTCCAGAGGGCAATGCTCGGATGAGTAACAAAATTAGTGGCATTGAGTCCCTGACTTTGCAGGTATTCTCCTAAATCATGTTTTAGATTTTCTACGATAGGATCGTTTTTTCTGACTGATACATGTGCTATCAAATAGCCGATTTCCACCTTTGGGTATCGCATTATAATATCATTTTCTATGCTGATTAACATAATTTACCTCGCTTATGTTCAATGTTTATATTCAGAATATACTTCTATTTTAATCTGAATTCTTATATAAGTAAAATTAATATATTTTATGATTCATAAAATATTCTAATGGAGAAAAATATGTTAGATTACAGAGGAATAGAAGCCCTATACACCGTGCAAGAGTTGCAAAGCTTTGAGGCAGCGGCCAAAAAATTGCACATCACTCAATCAGCAGTTTCACAAAGAATCAAAGGACTAGAAACCCATTATTCCGAGCCAGTATTGATTCGCACGCTCCCCTATCGTCCTACGAGGTTAGGAAAGCAGTTGATAGGGCATTTTAAGCGCCTCTGTCTATTGGAAGAAGATTTGAAACGACAATTAGGGACCTCAACAAAAGAAATGCCGCATATCTCTATAGCGTTGAATCGAGATAGTTTAGAAACCTGGTTTTTGGACTTACTTGACGAGACCGATATTTTTAGCAACGTTATCCTTGAGATTATAGCTGACGATCAGGAGCGGACGTTGGAGTATCTTAAGAATGGACTCGTTTCGGCCTGTTTGTCGACCTCTGAAAAGGAGATTGTGGGAGGTAAAGTATGTTTTTTAGGAAATATGGAATATGTGCTTGCAGCCGCTCCAGAATTCGTAAAGAAGTATTTTTCTGAAGGAACTTCAAAAAAGTGCCTGCGCTATGCCCCAGCGATGAAATTCGACCAAAACGACAGATTACATGAGAGATATCTCGAGAAGTTCTTTGGAATAAATGGGGAGGAGTTAAATTATTACATTGTGCCTTCAGTGAGAGGGTTTAAGAAGTTTGCTTTACTGGGATATTGTTATGGACTCATCCCACGTATTGATATCGCTGAGGAGCTTCAGACAAAGCAGTTGGTGCAGATCTATAGTGATAAGGTATGGAAGGTTCCGCTTTACTGGCATTACTGGGCAATTCAGTCGAAGTTCTATCAAAAATTCAATGCGGATATAATTCACCATGTGACACACAATTTGAAGCCTTTTCAATAAGATGTACCGCACCTGCATATGGGTGTGAGTACTATTTACGATGTAAGCAAGCTAAGGATTAGGGTCTGGCTTGGGGTGAAACGAATCGACATTTTAAGAGAAAGTCTTTGTGGTTTTGTTCTGCCCTTTTTTGAGGCCACTCGCAGGCCCGAAGGGACGAAATTTCACAGCCCAGATCGGAGCGAAGCGGAGGCCTGGGTATCGTCATAACCCCATCCAGAGCCCTGTAAGGACGGCATTTAAAATTCGTGGAGATAATAAGATAATGGACATGGACATAATGGACATGGACGATAATGGACTGTAATGGACCGTAGTGGACTGTAATGGACGTATTGTATTGTCCATTAGAGTCCATTACAGTCTACTACGGTCCATTACATTTTTGTAGGATCTCCGCGCAAGTTATAGGATTTTGAAGTGATAAATCCCATCGGATCTTGAATGGTTACAACATTTCCAAAGATATCGTAAGAATATGTAAAGCGAGGTCGAATGAGTTGATTATTTTCTTCAATAACTTCTGGATAAGTGACTTTTGCCAAACGATCGAAAGCATCGTATTCAAAAAACGTAGAATTGCCAAATCGATCTGTTGAACAAATTTTCCTACCCAGGATGTCATATGAATTAACGGTGGTGCATTGCCCTGCAGCTGTTATTTCGGTGGTTTCGATCGGCTGATTTTGCAAGTCATAACTGATGGTAGTAAGTCTATTTTCGTTCTGGATAAACGTTTGATTTCCAACAGCATCATAGTTATAAACAGTCTCCCTTCCAGCAGCGTCTGTTTGTGAGATCACTTGTCCCAAAACATTGTACGTCCTTCTTTCTGTAAAGGCATATTGGCCATTTGCATCATACGTGATGCAAGAGAGGAGGTTGGATTGGTCATCATATGTATTCACCAGCTTTTTAATTAAAATTTGCTGTTTTGTTTTGAGATCCCAGGCTTTTTCTTCGATAACTTCTGGGAGACCAACTCCTGGGAGAGTTTCCTCAAGAACATTGCCCCATTTGTCGTATTGAAAAGAGCGATAGGAACGAATATTGCCACTGCCATCTGCAATCGTTTTTGCTAGAAGAAGCCCAGCATCTGATTTTGTTTTTCCCCAATATTTTTGTTCTATGCGGTACTGATTTTCTTGATCGTCATACCTTTCTATGGCCACTAGCTGAAAACGACTGTCGTAGATATATCGAGTTTTAACTCCGACAGCATTAAACACATCGGTGTAACCATTTCCATAATGAAAAGAACATTCGATTTCAGCCGCCCCAGATTGTGGATTGGGGCCTTTTAATGC
Source organism: Chlamydiota bacterium (assembly GCA_013288825.1). Classification (GTDB taxonomy): domain Bacteria; phylum Chlamydiota; class Chlamydiia; order Chlamydiales; family Parachlamydiaceae; genus JABDBC01. The sequence continues at coordinate 40,741 of JABDBC010000012.1, read as the reverse complement.
TTTGACCTTGCCATTCAAATTGCTCGTTCCTCACGTTGGCAGTTCTTCCTGAGACATCCTTGCTAATCACAAGAAATCTCTGTGGAAGCATCCTCCAAGCACCATCTTGGGCGCCTGTAATGATGTCTTTTGTGCTGTAGTACCGTTGTAAGATTAATGCATCGGGTCCGGCAATGACCAAATCTGTAGCAGATTCACAATAGTCGCCGTTGATGACATTGATGCAATTTTCAATAAAAGCATCGGGATCAGACTCTGTATAGATCTGTGGAGCCAGTCCAGCAAGGTGAACTGAATAAATGAGCAGCAAGACTAGGCACTTCAACGTGGGGGATATTTTCATATGGATTCTGCTTGAAAAGTGTGTGACTGGGTTTATAGAGTTTCTAAGGATACATAAAAATTGAATTTTCCAGCAATTTCAAACTTGAATTATCCTAAAAATGGTACCGGCCCTCCGGGACGGTCTGTTGGGGTGACGCCATTCCCAGGCTTCGCTTACCCCTCCGGGGAGCTTCAGCCTGGGCTATTACATGAACAGGCCCTCCGGGCTGTTTGCAACCTCTTTTGTTTGCTGAACCGCCTCGGCATATTTAGCACAGCATATAAAAGACTTTGCAAACAGCCCGGAGGGCCTGTTCATGTAATAGCCCAGGCTGAAGCTCCCCGGAGGGGTAAGCGAAGCCTGGGAATAGCGTCACCCCAAAATACCGTCCCGGAGGGCCGGCACCAAAGTCAATTGCCGTTTTGTAGGATTATGTCTTCATATTCTGTCATTTTTCTACTAGCAGGTTGCATTAGCCAAAGTATAAGCTTACAAAAAAAAGATCTGTCCTGTAGCATGATCTGTATACACTTATTTTATGAGGATTATCATGCAACTTCTGGACAAGCGCCCTTCATCGTTCGCTTTTCTTAACATCACGCAGTTTCTTGGTTCGATGAATGACAACATTTATAAACTCCTGATCATCTTTTTTTTTATACAGTTAGAGGGTATCCAAAATAGTCCCGTCATCCTTGCAACCACTGGTGCCATATTTGTTTTGCCCTTTCTCCTATTCTCTTCCTCTGCAGGCACTTTAGCTGATCGGTACAGCAAAAGTAGGATCATTTTTGCCACTAAAATCTTTGAACTCGTCACGATGGTCGTTGGCTTACTCGCATTTTTGTACTCAAGTAAAATAGGTTCATACCTCATCCTATTCCTTTTAGCTACCCAAGCTGCTTTATTTAGCCCCTCTAAATATGGGATTCTGCCAGAATTGCTCCCACCAGAACGGATTTCTAAAGCCAATGGCATCATGACTTCCTGCACCTACTTAGCAATTATCTTCGGGACGTTCTTAGCTTCATTTTTGCTCGATATTACAGGGCGCAACTTCACAATAGCTTCGATTTTTTGCATTGTCGTTTCATTTATAGGGGTCATTACCAGTTTTTGCATTGAATACACCCAACCGTCTGGCTCCAGAAAAGAGCTCAATGTTCACTTCATTTCTGAAATTTATAAAACTCTTAACAAAGTGAAGTCCGAGCCATCCCTCCTTGCTGCTATTTTGGGCTCTGCATTCTTCCTCTTTCTAGCCGCCTACGTGCAGCTAAATGTCATCCCCTTTGCCGTGCAGTCTCTGAATCTAACAGACGTCCAAGGCGGGTACCTCTTTCTGCTTACTGCCATCGGCATTGGCACCGGTTCTATAATAGCCGGAAAAATTTCAGGAAAAACTGTCGAACTTGCCCTTTCTCCTTTAGCAGTACTTGGGATTTCAATTAGTTTCTTCATGTTAGATTTCTTTTCCCACAATCTCATGGTATGCATTCCCTTAGTAATCATTATCGGACTATTTGGAGGAATTTACCTTATTCCTCTTGATTCCTATGTGCAGATTGCAAGCCCTAAACAAATTATTGGCCAGGCTGTTGCCTCGAGTACTTTTTTGAGTTTCTTCGGCGTTCTCTGTGCGTCAGGATTACTCTATTTGGTTTCCCAAGTTTTTGGTTTCTCTGCTGCACAAGGATTCACCATTTTGGGCATTCTTTCCTCGATTGTAACTTGCATTTATACATTTCTCTTTTTTGATTACCTCACTCGATTTGTTGGTATGATCCTATCTCGGTTGCATTTCGCCACAGAGTTCGGTGGTCAAAATCACATTCCCACAGGTCCTGCCTTATACGTTTGCACTCATACCGCTTGGAATGATACCCTCCTTTTGTTAGGAGCTCAGCGCAGAAGAATGCGATTCTTTATTGAGCGAGAACAGGAGCATTCCAAGTGGCTCAAAAGAATCTATCGCTTGCTTCGCGTTGTCTTAGTTCCTGAAATCGAATCTTTAGAAAATAATCCAAGAAGTCTTACGGCCATCAAAGAAACTTTAAATAAAGGCATATCTGTTTGCATCTTTATTAATGACCATAATGTAGACTATGAATTTGAAAAATTAAAACATGCTGACCTAATACAACAAATTTTGCGTGAAAAATATCCCATGATCTTGGTACGTATAGAGAAAGGAGTAAAACAGAATAGGCCGCGCTTTTTCACACGTTTGATGAATAAGTTTCGCGTACCTGCTTCTGTGACTTTTGAAACTGTAGCCTGGGGAGACCATCACAACGAGGAAGACTTGTCCTCTGCGTCGCAATCTCCCTCAACTATGGCGAAGAAAGGATTAAATCCAGTCTCTGAGACCATTTAGATCATGAGAGGTTATTATGCGCGTTATCATTAATTTCTTTGTTTTTGGCTTTATTTTCTATTTAATTTATATATTCTTCCCAGATGCATTCCAAACATTGGTTTCATGGGCTTCTGCAGTCTATGAATTCTTCCATGGTCTTGTTCAGACTGTGATAGAAAAAACCGGCGGCAAGCCAAAATCCACTGAACATGCAATGGCCTTATTGAGGGTCATCGCTTAAAAAATATCTTGTCAACAAAGTAACTTCTCCTGAAAATGTGTACGACAGTGTGTCCGCATAAAAAACCAGGAGGAAGTTATGGAACCTAGTGGATTGTCATCACATCATGCAGCCAAATCTGCATCAGACTACGCCTTTCCCGTTGCTGAAAGGAGGGTGACGGTACATTGCGATAGAGAAAGGCCATGGCTACAGCATGGGAGCAATTCTCCGGTGCTTGATCGTGGAGAACGAAAAGAGGTTATTGACAGAAGCGAGGATCTCACTCCAGAAGAATTGGTCCTTTATTCCGAACCCGAAGGGATCGTTGATCTCAATCGTGAAGGTATTGGTGAAGCAGTTGAGCGTCGCATTGCCTTGATGTTTATGCAATGTATCGTGTGTTATAATATGCCATTTCATTTTGAAAGTAACGGAGCTGATATGCAAATAGGATCAGCCCCGAAATTATGGATGAAAGAAGCTGACGGCAAAGAGAAGATAGTACATCGTCGGGAGGCAGCTCACCCAAGCACAACTCCTTGCCTTGTTGCCTGTTCACAAACGGAATGGGAAGAGTATATTGAGAAGCTAGAAACAAATCCCAAAGCCAAATCTCCTCACTGCTTTGTTTATTTGAAAGGCTCATATTTTTATAGCCAAAATAACTCAACTATAGGAATGAATGAGGCTGTTAATGGTGCTGATGAACTTATTGATGGAAGAGGAAAATTAAGGCGTACAGTCGTCGATATAACCAATCTCGTTGCAAAAGGTCGCCTAGATCCCGTCATTGCAACACTTGATTTTATTAAAGAATTCGAGAGAGCTTGTGAAAAGGAAGTAAAGTTACTGAAGTCTACTGACCCGCGTTGCCATGTTTTAAAAGAGTACATCAAAGCTATTTCAGAAGTTTCATTGGCAAGTCTTCGACCGGAGTTTTTCACTCAATTATTAGGCGTCATCATTGACAAAGATGATCCCAAAGAAGCCATTTTAAGAGAGATTGTTTTTAAAGAGCGATTTAAGATTATTCGTTTTGGATCGATTGTTGAGAGCAGGATTGCAAAACGGATTGATGATGTGAGAGCGAAGATACATGGCCCCCAAAAATATTTGTTAGAATTTGCCATTTTAAGAGATTCATCCGGAAGGGAACGTGTTATTATTGAAAAACTGTTAGGAAGAACCGCCGCATATTTAGAAATGCAGTATTTAGAAAGTATGCCGATAGAGGATGTTGAAACAAGAAAAAGAGTCAAAAGATTTCAATCGGCTGTAACAACCTTTGTTTCCAAGCATGAAGACAAGATAGACAAGTTGCTGCGCGATTTGCGCAATGACTTTAAAGAGATGTTAGATGCTGAACGAACCTATCGATCAGGCCTATTTCGCAAATTGCGAATTGACTATCGTGATTGGCTCCAGCCAGATTTTGTTAAAGAATTTAAAAAGCTGTTCCCAGGAAAACCGATGAGTAAAAGCATGGTTTCTAGATTAGAGCAAAGGGTGCGGCCTCTTTCAGGAAAAAAATATATAACCCCATTAATGCAGCGTCGCAAAGATATAACCATTGAAGGGGCGCTTGATATTGCAGATACATTCAAAGTGGATTCAGGTTTATTTTTACCGAGTTTGTTTGGGTCTGTTTACTAAAATGATTTTCTGTCGCCGCTAACGCATCAGGCTATACGGTTCTTGCAAATTCTTGCTTAAAATGCCGATTCGTTGCTCCCTAGAACCGTCCTCGCGCGAAAAAGTCCTGATGCGTATATAAAAGTCTATTTTTCTTGAGGGAAGATTTTCCTTTTGATCATTTCTAATTCTTCCTCTTCCTTTTCTTCAATCGCAATCAACTCGTTCGTAGCTTCTTTAGTGGCTCGTATCAATTCATCAATTTTTAAATGGAGTGCTTTGCTTTCTTTGTTTTGGGTATTCTGAATGATGAAAACCATCAACGTCGCATTGACTGTAGCAACTGTATTGAGAATTAATATCGATGTATTGCTAAAGCCCCAAATCACTCCGAAGATGACCCAAACCACCAATAAAAAGAGAGCCAGTGCAAATGTTATTGGGTTGCCTGCTTTTTTTGCAGACCAATTTAAAAACTTTGTCAGTGATGGTGTTTTGATTGTCATATCAGGCAAGTCCTAAACATTTTTAGTTCATGTTTCATCCTTTATCCTTCATCCTTCATAATTCAAAAAAAAGGGCGGTTTGCACTTTCGCACAAACCGCCTTTGGCATTACTCACAACAGTTACGATTGAACTTAGTTCACAATCGTGCTTTCCTGTTGTATGATTGGTGTCTTGATTGCATCAGAAGATACTTCTACAATCACACGGGCATCGCCAGAAGACTTAGCTACTGCATCCACTTTGTATGTCAAAGTTTGTCTTGGACGTACATTGTTTACAGGAGCAAATGTTACTGTCTGGCCAGAAATAGTCCCTCTAGCATCACCATTGACACTTGTTGGAGTCAATTCGTTGGGGAAACGCACTGTTACCGCAACATTTGAATCTGCTTCAGAGCCTTGGTTTACGACAGAGATTGTATACATTGTGTGTTCACCAATACAAATTGGAGATTCACTGTCAACGATACATACATTGAGTGCTGGACGACCTCTCCAACGTGTTGTGAATTCAGAACAAGCGTTGCAATCTTGACAATCGATCAGCGACACTTTGTTTGTGAAGCAACCAGGAGTACATGTCGTTAATGAAATGGTGTAGTTTGCCTTATCACCAGGTTTCATTTCACGAATTCTCCAAACTGCTTGGTTGCCATTGATAGTTGCACCAGGTGCTGCAACGATTGAAGTTGCATTAGGTGCTGTGTCAGTGATGACGACATCTGTCAATGGAAGATCCCCAGTGTTAACTGCTGTGATTTGGTAATCAGCATTTTTGCCAATCGCCACTTCTTTTGGTCCTGTCTTGTCTAACTCAACGCCGCAGCAGCATACGCATGTGCACCATTGGCAAGAAACAGAGTCCGCATTGCAAGCAGATACAACAGCTGTGTTGCAAGCCTTACCACGTTTCACTGCCGTTAAGCAAATGTTAACGCGTTTTGTTTGGCAAGGTTCTAAGCAACCAAGTTTAAATGACAATGTCTTTAAGCAGCTGCTATGTTCCATTTCAGGTGGGATATTGTCAACGACGACAACATCTTCTGCAGTGCAGCTACCACGGTTTGTCACTGTGATTGTATAGTGTACAGCATCGCCTGGGCATACTTGCTCAGGACCACACTTTTCGCAAGTCAGGATAGGCTTTGCGCAAAGTAATGCACAAAACTGTACTGGTGTTGCTGTAGCGCAGAAACATGCGCACAGAGGTCCTTCACATTCGCATTTTAACCAAACGCGTGCTGGACGGCATTCGCCTTTGCTCATGGGTCCAATTGTCCAGGTCAGTTTTTTTCCTTCTATTTGTGCTGGGGGATCACTCTTAATGAATGAAACACCTTCAGGAAGATGTGTTGTGATTGTGACATCGCACACATCGACGCAAGCATGTACATCAAAGTCTAACGGATACTGTTCGCCAAGCAAGCACATATGTGGATTGCGTGCGCGCACTGTAACGTAATTCAAGCAATTTAACTCAGCATTGCTTGAATGGCATGCCTTTGGCAATGGTTTGCAGCACACAGGCTCACATGGAGGTGGGCAAGGCGCTGGACATGGAGGTGGGCACACAGGTTTACATTGTGGCGGGCACACAGGCTTGCAAGGTGGTGGGCACACAGGCTGACACGCTGGTGGGCACACGGGTTGGCAAGCAGGTGGGCATATTGGCCTGCATTCTGGAGGGCAAGCAGGTGCACAAGGTTCTGGGCACACAGGCCTGCATGGCTCTGGGCACACAGTTGGACAAGGCCGTTCGCAGACTGGCTCGCAATTTTTATCGGAGCGGTTATCAGAACAACCGACCAATGTAATTGCACCCAGAAACAGGAACGAAGCTAACATTCCTAGTTTTTTTAGCATTTATGGCTCCTTTTATAATAGTGTTAGGGTCTTTGACAAAAGTTAGTTTGATTAGTGTTTTTGCGAGTATGACAACAGAAGCGGAGTAAACTTTGAACAGCAGATAGCGAAGTCTTCATCGCAGATGGAATATAAATTTTTAAGTGAGGTCTCGGATAGACGTTCTTATTGAAGTCCACTTTGGTAAAAATAGCATTAGGGAATGTATGAGATACGAATGGTCTAGAAGTTAATATCGAGTGGGAGACATTTGTGATTCGAGACTTTTTAACTGGTAGATGGGATTTTTTCATTTCTATACCAATTCTCATCAATTATTTATTAATTACTAAGTTTATATACAGAGGCTAGAGAAGTCTCTAGCCCCTGAAGTTCTCATGCCCTCATGCTATTAATAGCAGCAGTTAGTATCGCATGGAGGTGGGCATGGTCTTGGACATGGTTTTGGACATGGTCTTGGGCAGCATGGGTTTGGTGCGCAAGGCGATGGGCAAGGTTGGCAGCAAGGATCGCGATCACAGCAGCAGCCAACTAACATAAATGCAGTTGCAACTAAGGCAACCATTGAAGACATGAGTTTCATATTGACTCCTTATTTGTTAATTTAATGGCCAGTACAATCACCTATGGTCTTGAAAACTTCCTGAAGAGAAAGTCTCCAATACGCACTAGCTATTACTCGTTCTATGACAATTTATCTTTTCTGTAAACTTTTTTTTACCCAAGTACTATGCATACATTATGTAAGTGGTTATAGATGAGAAGGTTCAATAGGAATATTATTCCAATAACAGGGCTTAATCTTGGTACCGGCTCTCCGGGCTGTTTGCAAAGTCTGTTATTTGATGTGATTGAGAAATCCTTCACATGATTCTTCGAGCATGTCTAAAACTAGCTCAAAGTCTCCCTCAGACCCATAGAAGGGGTCGGGGATCTCATCACCAACAAAGCTGGTGCTGAATTCTGTGATAAGATGGATTTTTGACTTGTGTTCTGGAGTAGACGCATACTTGTAAAGTGTACTAAGTACTTCATTATCAACAACTAAGATATAATCGAACTCATCAAAAAATTCGATTTTGAATTGTTGCGCTTGGCTAGATAAGATAATTCCACGGCGCTGCGTGGCTGCCCTCATTCGGCTATCGGGAAGGGACCCCACATGCCAATGGCCAAGGCCGCAGCTTCGCACATCGACATCTTGTTTTTTTGCAGAAGACATTGTGCGCAAGATCCCCTCAGCGGCCGGAGAGCGGCAAATATTGCCCAAGCAAACAAAAAGTACTCGCGTCATGAAACTCCTTGATTTAGGCAAAGTTTTTCGTGCCCAAAGGTTCTTCGTGCCCAAAATTTTTCGTGCCCGTGCCCGTGTGCGTGCCCGTGCCCGAATTAAATTGGTCTTTTCCTTATTACAATTGTGAAAAAGAAAAGACCATTTATTCGGGCACGGGCACGCACACGGGCACGGGCACGAAAAATCTCGGGCACGAAAACTTTTGGGCAGGAAGAGTTTTCTAAGCTACATCGGCAGCGCACCTGAAACCATACGTGCTATTTACAGTGCCTGGATTATTGCGATGGCGTCTTGAACAACGCAAATCTTCCCGCAAACTCTTCCAACATCCACCACGAAGGACCCTATAAACACCTTGTAGCGGTCCTTTGGGATTTTCTGGTTCTTGAATAGAGATTTCATAATAATTATAGCTATACCAATCGTGGCACCATTCGTATACATTTCCAGCCATATCGTACAAGCCATATCCATTGGGAGCATAACTCATGACTGGTGTCGTGTCGGAACTAAAGAAGTTGCCTTGTGTTTTCTCAATGTCCTCTCCAGTTGGATAAAGGGCATTTTCTAAGCCCCCATAAGCAGCAATCTCCCATTCAGCCTCTGTTGGCAACCGTTTCCCCAACCATTTGGCATAGGCAACTGCACCGTACCATGTCACTCCTACAACCGGGTGTTTTGCATAACCCGATTCGATGCTCAATTTTCCCGCACTTCGTTTGATTCGAGAATCTTTCAAGCGGATGATATCGTGATGCATTCCATCTTTTTCACCCCCCATCGCTTCCAGAAACCTTACAAATTGTTCATTAGTCACAGGATGAATATCTATAGCTACGCTTGAGAGCACTATTTGGTGGCATGGCATCTCATCTCGATTGCCATCGGCGCTGCCTCTAAAAAAGCTTCCTCCATGCATGATTGCCATATCTGTAAGAAGCGGCTCGCTATTTTTAGCTTCCTTCCTTTCTGGAACATACTGTTTAACAGCAGTATCAATTTGGAAAACAGCTCCTGGATTCATATCTACTTCAGGACGCTCCAATTGCGTTCTTCGTATGATCGGTTTGAGCGTCTCCATTTGCCCATTTTCGCGATTGACCACTTTTTGCTGCCCTTCATCAGACATGGCAGGGGTCATTGCAGGTGATGTGTTAACGTAGTACTCAATAGGAAGTTCCATTTGGACTGGTTGTAGGGGCTGTCGTATGGCATCGAGAATCGCTAACAGATTATCGGGTCGATCTTTCGGGTCGTTCTGTAAACATGCCTTGATCAATAAATCCCAGTTGTAGGTATATTCAGGAATTGTTGAAGGCATTGTAAAGAACCCTTCAGGAAATTCTCCCATCAGCATGTAATAGGCAAGGATGCCAAAAGAGTACACATCTGTTTTGAGGTCTACTGGTTGATTTGAATCCAGCCGCTTTTGTTCGGGGGACAGAAATGCATAATTCTGAAGAAATGATAGATGCAACGTTGGCAGCTTTGACACGTCTACAGGAGGGCTTGGATAGCGTTGACTTAATCTTGCATTTGCTAAAGATGCCCCTATTCCAATGGCTTCAGCCACTGTTTGAAAGGTCCTTGTTAATACCGCACCGGTTCCGATAATTCTCGATAAGCCAAAATCTGCCAGAAATACGTTCACACCTTCTTGTGAGGGAGATCCGACCAAAATGTTGTTGAGCTTGATTCCTCGATGTGCTATCCCTTTGCTCGTTCCTTTTTTGTTATGGGCATACATCAAAGCCTCTGCAACCTGCTGAAGGATGTGAAACAGCGTTTCTTCGTTGGGTTGCTTTGAACATGAAAGGAGGTATTGGGCCAAGTTTGTCGTTTCGCCAAGTTCATCAACGATGCAGTCGGTTACTAAAAAATATTGTCCGTTGGCAAACGAGATATTGTGTATTTTTACAATATTGGGATGATCGAGAGAGGAAAGGATAGCGACTTCCTCTTCTAAGCGCTGCACGAATTGCCTGTCAGATGCGAGTTCTTCTGGAAGGACTTTTAATACGTATTGCCGCTTCATAAAACGGTGTTCGGCTAAATAAACGGCCCCAAGAGGACCTTGACCTATCTGTTTTACAACGTTGTAATCTCCAAAAAGACGTATGTCGACCATTGTGTGCGCCCTCCAAGACTCAAAAAAGACCTAAAAAGAATTATGATAAAAGTGAAAGTGATGGTAGCGTCTCCAGCCTATTTTATTCAATGATGTTGTGAAAGAAAAGGATGTAACGAGGTAATTGCAGAAGTGTCAAATCATTAGTTCGCTTTTTGAATGAATTTGCTAAGCCGCGAATGCGGCAAAAGCATGTAGCGCCGAGTAGGCATAGCCATCAAGCTAAGAACGCAAGATCTGAAGGTTTTACCACAGAGATCACAGAGAAAACAGGGAGATTGGAGAGAAGGGTAGGGTAGAGATTATTGAATTTTAAGAAAAATCGGGCTATTGTTTTAATTTCGTCCAAATGTAGCTTTACGACTTATAATTCCCTCTGCGTCTCCCCGCCTCTGCGTCTCTGCGTTAAAATTGTTGTAATGGTTAACGCAGAGACGCAGAGGGAATTATAAGTCACTAAAGCTACGTTTTGGACAAAGTTAACCCTATAGCCGAAAATTGCGATTAATAATCTCAACCCATCTCTCCCACCTCTCTGCTTTCTCTGTGGTAAAACCTTCAGGTCTAGCATCCTTAGCTTGATGGCTATGCCGCTAGCGCGGCTTATATTTGATTGAATTTTACCACAGGCTGACGCCTGTGGCTACATGCTTTTGCCGCATTCGCGGCTTAGAAAACAAGTTCAAAAAACTTATTGCGATGCTTATTAAGTTGAATTTTTTATATATCATTGATAAAGTAGTCGCGAAGGAATCTCTCAAAATCAAAAAATTGGATGTTTTTATGGCTGTTCCGCCTATAACTGGACTAACAAACCCCGCTATAACAAACTGCCTTAGTCTATCCCCTCCCTCGATTTATCCTCCTCGCTCTTCCCTTTACTCAGATCGCGAAGTAGTCGAAGAAAGAAAAGAAAAAAAAGAAGAAGTAGACGAAAAGCGCTCTGCAAGCACCAGCTCAAGCTCTTCAAGCACAACCGACCCAGACAAACCCACGTTAGCACGTGTTATAGGAAGGGCAACAATCGTAGGACAAAAACTTGCTCCAGTTTTTAAAGTTTTAAAACGGCCACCTAATAAAAAAAGTCAGGATTGGCTCTTATGGGGTTTAACAGGATGTGGAGGCGCATGGTGGGTTCCTCATCTAATCAATAAGGCTGCATCTCGTACGGTTTCAGATGACGAATATTCCAAAAAAACAAAAGAGTGCGCAGATGTTATTGCTCGCGTTAGAGGGGTTGCACATCCAAAAATTTCTGAACCTATTCAGGAGCCTCCACTCAATGCTTTAATCAAGGCGTTTGCTCCAAAAATCGCAAATTTTATTGTTAAACTTCAGCTTGCAGACAAAGAAAAGGAGGAAAAAGATAAACCTGAAGCAGAAAAAACCTACATACTTCCCGATACCGATTTACACTTACTCTCAAAAGCTGTTGAAGGAGCATTGACTAGAGGTATCTCAAATCTTGTAGAAAGTATAGCAAAAGAAAAGGTTCCTCCTGATGATGTTGTTACTATGGAGGACCTCATCGTATATTTTCTCAAAAAAGCTAAAAGTCATCCCATATCAACTGAAGAGATAGCAAAAATAGAGGGCATTGATGATTATAAGAAAAGGAACAAGGAAATAGCAAAGCTCTTTGAACGGTTTGCTGCTGACGTGTTAGCTGTTCCATTTCCAGGCAAGGGCTCTGAGTCATTAGGTCTTTCACCAACTGTTGCAGGTTATGTATGGGACTTTATTGAGGATCCTGTCTATATCTATATGCTCTACACCCTTTTTTCTGACCCCGAATGCGAAGTTGCTCATTGGAGACATCTGCTTTCACAATCACCACAAGGGCCTAAGCTACTTCAATTTGCTACCGAATTTTCGGGATATATCGGCAGAGGAGTACGTCATTTATGTCAAACTACAAACGATTCCTTGCCTGATCTATTGAAAGATACTCTCGGCGATCGCGAAATAATCAAAAATATGAAACCAGGAGATCGTGAAGCTTTTCGAATATGGTTACCACAAGCAGTTGTTCATATTACCCAAAGCGAAAATGTACACATCAATGAATTATGGAAGTTCTTTATAAGCAATCCTGTCTTTAAAGTAATCATGAAAGCAATTATCAATACAGGCACAGAGGCAGATCTCAAACTGCATCCAGATATTATCGGTAAAATTAAAACTGGGTTTCGAAAAATTTTAACGCGTTTTTATATCGAACATTCTCAAGACATTAAAGACTCGTATTCTCTCCGTAAAGCTGAATACGAGAGCATTAATGAGAAGACTAAGGAAATTTTGGAGCTGGATGCGAGAATATCGGAGCAGAATAATAGAATTAATGAATTATCTAATCTTCGAGAACCGGAAGCCAAACAAGAAAAAGAAAGAACTGTTTTAATAGAACAAAGAGAACGTTTGAAAGATAAACGAGAAGAATTGGAAAAAGAACGAGATGCATTGAAAAAAAAACGTGAAGATTGGGTTAACAAACACTTTGGAAGACTCTCTTCTGATCTTTTGGCGTTTACTGGGTTAGATGACGAATCGGTGTTAACAGGCCTAGGGTGTCAACAACTAATTAAGGAAGGAATGCCCGAATGGCTCTTTACAGTCTGTGGATTATTAATCGAGACATACCCAGGCCTTTTAGAATGGATCGATCCGTTAGAGGCAAACCAGGATACCGCTATATGGTTTGCAGATGTTCCAGCTGGCACCATTCAATTAGCCTTAGCTGACAATTTTGCACGAAAGACAGTTTCAGCACTGCCTTCGTTAATTAAAACACCTTTCAAAGGTAGTCCAGATCAGAATTTTGCGAAATATTTTTCTGAGCAGCTTCGTGAAATAATCAATGGATGGGTTCCTCTACAAGCATTTCCTGAATTCACTGGCGGAATGACACAAGTTCTCGAACAAATAGCTGTCGACTACAGTGAAAGTATTTCTTTAAAAGTTCTTAAAGAACTTGAAGTCCTAGATCCTGAATGGTTTGGAAAGCTTTCATCTACCAGTAAACAGAAAATTCAAACCTGTTTTGCAGAAATTATTTCTAATGTGTTAACAAAGAAAAATTCAAAACCCATAAAACAGATGATCCAAGAAGCGTTTGGTAAAGACGTTCCTTCTGCCGGTGTTAAAATTCCCCTTGTATATGACGAGCGATTTTTTGGATGGCTAAATGACCGCATAGGCAGAGTAGATCAGCATAATGAGCATCTGTGGGTTTTTATCCGTGAACATATCAAAGGCTTTTTCACCGTTGTCATTGAACAAGTTGCTACAGGTAAAAACCCCCCTTTGGCAATGTTTAATGACTTTTATAATGAAAAAGATCGAAAAATCATTGATGAGCAATATGATGATATTGCTAAGCTCTCAGAGAAGGACCAGAATTCGTTAGAAGACCGGAACGAGTGGATTGATAAGTACTTCTTACCCTTAGCTATAAAGTTGATAAAGGGGGTCAATTTAGTAAGTAAGAAATTTGGTAACAGAGAAGAATCTGCAAAAATTGAAAGAGAAGAGAAAAGTGAAAAAGATGTAAAAAGCGAAAGAGAAGAGAAAAGCGAAAGAGAAGAGAAAATCGAGAAAGCTAAAGTTCCTAAAAATGATGGTAAATTGGGTGTCTTCGGACTTGATGAGTTAATGGCGGGTCAAGTAGCCCAATTTCTCTTCAAGTTATATGGAAAAAAACTGGAAATCGAAAGGTCACGAGGAATTAATAATATTGTAATAGCTCAATTGCTCTATAATAAAGATTTATTCTTGGTACAGACTGAACAAAAAGGAAAGTTCGCTGAACATATCGCAACTTTGAAACCGTCTCCGCAAGAAAATACTGAACTATTGCGCGCCTCAGGATCGCTGGCCCAAGCCAAAGCCCTTGAACATGTGATTACTGCTAGTCTCGTTCCTAAAATAACTCAAGCGACGAAGTCCTTTCTATGCAAAAAAGAAGCACCAAAGCTTATAAGCGACGCTCTAGGATTGAACCTCTCAGAGGATCCTAAATTCCGCGAAGAGGAATTTAAAAATTTCCTAGAAGGGGAACGGAAAAAATTCTCCGAAGAGGAATTGAAAAAAATCTACGAAGAGGAATTGAAAGAACGCGGCAAAAAATTCCGCGAAGAAGAATTGAAGGAACTCGGCAAAATGATCAAGAGCATGGCAGAGCCCTCAGCTACCGCCGATCCAGGTAATCTACTCTGGCGTTCTGCCTCTGAAATACTTGCAAACACCATTTCTAAAATTTTGATAAAGGTCGTTGAAACTGTCAAAGATCCAAAACCACCTGCCGACAAACACCCTTTAAATAATATCCTAGCTGACTTCACCACCCATTTGCTATCGATAGCTAGCAAAGAAATAAATGCACTAAAGTTTCAAGAAGCAGATGGATTAAAAGATCCGCTAGCACGCAAGGCAGCGCTTAATGCGGTCTTCCTACCTGTTGTGCAAGGAGTCCTTAATCTGCTGGGAAGCAATATTGAAGACGCAGAACACCCCCTTGCATCTCTTCCGATTCCACTCAGTTTACGCCAAACGCTATGGGAAACAATCCCAACGACTCTCACAGGTTTGGTGACTGATGCCTATTGTGAAATGAGCAAAAACTTTGTGTCGCCTGCAAATGCCTCCAAGCTTGCGCTTTCATCTGGAAATGTGGTCGGCACATTTGCTGCAGAGCTTTTGAAACATGACCTGGGATCAAGAGGCCCTATCATACAAATCCTGGCTGATACAGCATTAAGCAAACTCGGAGGAATTGGGGCAGATGCACACACTCCTTTGAGTGAATATCTTGCCAAAGAGGGGAAAAAGCTTAAGGAAAAGCTTATCGATAATGCCCAGGAGTTGGGAGAACAAGCGAACTCAGACAAACCAGAAGCAGCTCCCACAAAACAACTCTTTCAGGGGCTTGAGAAAGCGACTCAAGTGATTGCTCAAAAGGCATTCGATGGGATTGAGAAAACTTTGCAGTCCATTGAAGGGGATGCTAAGAACCCCAAAGTTGGTTTCTTCCTAAAGTTCATGACTGGGACCATGGAGCATGCTGCAAAGCACATCAAAGAAATGGATCGCGTAGCCAAACTTTATGGCAAATCTCAGCCTAGCAAAGTTACTAAAGCCCAGATGCAAGCAAAATTCGATGATAGCATACTCCATCCTTCAATGAAAACGGATGGAATGACTGTCGAGCAGATCGCACTCCATGAAATGAATACTTTTTATGGTCCCCTTGCAGCAGACTTAATAGAGCTTACCGGGATAAAACCATCGGACATGCCTGTTCCAAAAGAGATGCAGCAGCAAGTATACGAACTCTTTTGTGGACAGCTGCCAGGGCTATTGCAAATACTTTACAGTCAAGGGTGCAATGGTGAGACACTAGATGGGATGAAATTGCTGTTTATTAATAGCTTAAAAGGTGTTTGTGAGAGCTTCTCAAGACCAGTGAATGTTGCTGACATACCAAGAGATGTTGTCGTTGATGCTGAGCAAGAGAAACTCCAAAAGACATGTGGTATGTTCATGAAAGAAGTCATTTTATGGATGAAGAACACCGTTGCCCATGCTGTGATAAAGAACGTAGATTCTGTCAGTCAGATGAGCGGAGAAGCAATGGGGCTTGCTGTGCGACGGATGTTTGATTGGATGACAATGCAAGAAATTTTCACAAAATCCCTTCAAGCTGGTATAATCAACGGCATCCACCTTGGATCGTATAATAAAGAGGGAACATTTTTTCCTGAAAGAGTTGTTAGGGATGCTAATGGGGTTGAAAGTACTGAGCCAGCCGTGTGCTTGCAATTTAAATGGACATCTACAGACAAAGAGAAGGATGCAGAAAGAATGCAGAAAGCGGTTAGGACAACAGCCTTAGCGCAGCAAGTACTCAAGCAGACCGAAGCATTATGGATAGAAAGCTTTGAAATTACTGTCGCTCAATCCTTCAATGCCTTTTGGGAGCGAATGGAAAATGGGATCGATAAATTGATAAGAAAGCTTTTTGGACCTATTGCAGGGCCGATACAATGGTTTATTAAAACGATATTGAAAATCATTTGCCGCGCCATCGGTTTGGCTCTATCTCCGATTTATTTGATATATAAGGTGGCGCATAGAATTCATATTGCACGCAAGACGCGCGAGTTTCATCGCAATGTAGACCATCCAATCAACGAGAGTTTATTGCGAACGACGATAGCCAATTATTTCAGGGCATTGGCCGAAGAAAAACGTCATGGAACAGTGCCTACAACAGTGCCTGCGCCCACACCTTCATAGATTCACAGAGATGACAAGAACAAGATAGACGTATCAGACTAAGGCAGGCAACATCTAATTAGAAAGAAAAGTAACAGGATATGGAGGATCGCAAGCGGCAGGATAGGAAGGATAGTATGCATCCTCTTGATATTCAAAGAATTTCCAATGGATCTATGGCCTCCCGGCCATAGATCCATTGGAAATTCTTTTGAAATACAAGAGGATGCTTGCTATCCTTCCTATCCTGCCGCTTGCGATCCTCCAGATCCTGTTACTTTTCTTTTTAATTCCCTGTTACTTTATTTGCTGGGATCGCTGTTATCTTTGTAACGTAGGAGGCTGCTTTCCGTTATTATAATCATCCCAAATTTTTAATCCTTGTTCTGTTTGGATTTCTCAGCGCATTGCCCCTCCCCCTCACAGGCTCTGCTCTGACCGCCTGGCTTGCGGAAGAACATGTATCCAAAGCTCTCATCGGCCTCCTAGCTCTTTTTGAATGCCCATTTGCTATCAAGCCTATTTTGTGGCCCCTTATCAACCGTTTTTCGATCCCTTTTCTCACTCCACGTTTGGGACGGCGCAAATCTTGGGCATTGGTAAGCTTTTGTGGAGCCATCGTTCTTCTTGCTATGGCTGCTTTATTGACCCCTACGCCGCATTTAATCCTGTTTTATGTGCTCATCGCCGGCATTTGCCTCTTCTCAGGCTGCATCTATCTTATTGGAATCGCATACGAAATTGAAAGTCTTTCCATTCAACAATATAGCGAAGGCTCGGCTTGTGTCATTTTTGGCTATCGGTTAGGACTCGTCACAGCTGGCGCTGGAACCCTTTACATAGCCCACTTCTACTCGTGGACAACAGCCTACCTAGTGATTTGCGCTGTGATGTCGGCAGGGACATTCTGTCTCCTTTTTGCACAGGAGCCTCCCTATACACCTCCAACGCCTGCGATCCCTGAAAAGCTTGTTGGGATCTCCTGGTACAAAAAAATATGGGGACTCCTTATCGAAGATTTGGCCATTCCCATTTTGGAGCTTGTCAAGAGAAGAGAATGGCAATGGATTTTGATATTTCTCTGTTTTTATAGAATGGGAGACTACCTTGTTGAAGGGATGGTGAACCCATTTTTTCTTGATTTGGGGTACACCAAAGCTGACATTGCAAATGCAGCAAAATTATGTGGCATGATAGCAACGGTGCTTGGGGCATTGTGCGGAGCAGTCGTCTCTTCTCACATGGGTCTTGAAAGGGCTCTAGCTTTTCTAGGTCTCGTTCACGCTGGAAGATTTGCTTTTTATTTAGTTTTGATCCACATAGGACCAAATCTCCCTGTTTTTATGGTTGCAGAAGCCTTTCAGCATTTTTCTGGAGGCATGATAATGACAGTGTTCATAGCAGCCCTATGGCGCCTGACAACGCCGGGTAAAGCGGCTCCGCAGTATGCATTGCTATGGTCGGCTATATCATTGAAATCGAAGCTGTTTGCCTTTTTCGGGGGTCTTTTGGCCAACTATTTGAGCTGGGATCTATTTTTCTTCATAGCTTTAGTGGTTTCATTATTAGCCTCACTTTTGCCCCTCGGCCTCCCCATTTTGCAAAAGCCCACTCCTGAGCTATCCAAAGGGGTAACAGGATAGGCAGGCAACGTCTTAGTAAAAAAAATAAACGCAAAGGCGCAAAGACCCGAAGTCGCTAAGAGAAGAAGAAGATATTTGTTCAATCAAAATTGAAATTAAATCCTCTCTGCTTTCTTTGCGGCTTCGGGTCTTTGCGCCTTTGCGTTTAATTTTTTTGCTAAGACGTTTCCTGCCTTAGTCTTTGCTTATCATGTTTTGACTTGTTCTTGGGGTGGCAAAGAGTTATAATGGACCTCTACACTAATCTAAGGTAAACAGATGGACAATCCCAAGAATATCATCGTAAAAATGCCTAACTGGCTTGGCGACCTCGTTATGGCCACCCCTGTCCTTGCAGACCTCCACGAAAAATGGCCTGAGGCTCAAATTACGGCTATGTGCCAAACGAATGTGGCTCCCATCTTAAAACACGATCCCAATATCAACGAAGTTTATGCTTACAAAAAACCCAGCGGATGGATCCCCCACCGCCCCCATTGGCTCATCATCGATGCTCTTCGTCAAGGGGAATACGATATGGGAGTGCTGCTCACTAATTCCTTTTCTTCTGCATGGTGGTTTCTATTCGGAGGTGTCAAAAATCGGATCGGCTACTCTACTCATTTCCGAAGCTTATTACTCAATGAAGCTGTCCCTCTACCAAAAGAGATCAATACCCAACATTTGGTAAAGACTTACAAAATGCTGCTATCGCCTTTAGGCATTCCTCTGACCAACTCAGAACCGCAATTGTACATTTCAGATGAAGAGCAAAAAGCAGCACATGACTTGCTTAAAAGCTTTGGAGTCATTCTTGGACAACATAAATTGGTCGGTATTAATCCTGGAGCTGCTTATGGATCAGCGAAATGTTGGCTGCCAGATCGATTTCGAATGCTGACAGAACGGCTTCTCGAAGATCCCAACTTGTTTGTGATCTATTTTGGAGATCCTGCGGGGGCACCCTTAGTGAATTCAATTTGTGAGAATCTTCCTTCCAGAGTGATCAATATGGCAGGCAAGACAACAATTCGAGAGGTGCTTGCTCTGATAAAATGCTGTACGGTATTGTTGACAAATGACAGTGGTCCCATGCATATAGCAGCAGCCCTCAAGGTACCGCTAGTTGCCCTTTTTGGATCGACCAGTGATGTAAAGACAGGTCCATTTGGGATCGGAACGGTCATCCACAAGCACGTGGAATGTTCTCCGTGTTATAAAAGGGTGTGTCCGATAGATTTCCGTTGCATGAAGAGAATCGAAGTGGATGAAGTGTATCAGAAGCTCATGTCAGAAATGGCAAAAAAATAACAAGATATGCAAGAACATAGATCGAAGAAAAAAAAGTAACAGGATATGCAGGATCGCAAGCGGCAGGATAGGAAGGATAGCAAGCATCCTCTTGATATGAAAAAGAAATTCCAATGAGAAACGCAAAGCGAGGTGTCGGAAAGAAAATAAAGGACCGCATAGGGCGAAGAAAGTCGAAGTCCTTTATTTTCTTTCCGACACCTCGCTTTGCGTTTCTCAGGGGATCTTCCTAGATTGCTTGCAATCTGGGAAAATTAAAAGCATCTCTCCTATCCTTCCTATCCTGCCGCTTGCGATCCTCCATATCCTGTTACTTTTCTGCAAAGAGATTGCCTTTCTTAGACTGATGCATACTAATTACTCTCCACTTCCTTCTCTTAGTCTCTCTGTGGTCTCTGTGATCTCTGTGGTAAAAAATGCGATTAATGGGTAATAGTAAGTATCATGACGAATACACTGTAAGTCGGAGGATTTTGTTGGGAAACACCATCACAAATGATAAGAAAGCAAAAGCACCTGAAGAAACAATTCTTCTAGGCCTAAAGGAAAGGGCTCTTCTTAGCCAAGCACAGCAACGCGCCGAAATTGCCGAAGAAGAAGCTGCAGCCTTGCGGCAACAACATCTCATCCTCAAAGACATCTGTGAAAAAGAACGGGAGCAATTTGCTGCAATAAAAGAACAAAACGAACTCTTGCAAAACCAACTCAATCAACATTCAGGCATTGAGAAAGCTAAGGAAAAGCAAAATCAAGAACACGAAAAATTGTTACAGCAAAAAGACAAGCGGATCTTAGAATTGCAAAAGCAAATCGAAACAACAAACCGTCAGTTGTCTATTAAGCCTCCTCCTCCAACATTTGATAGCATCGCTTCTCTAAAAGATCGGGAAGCCTCAAGTGCTATCAAAGAGGAAAACGCACTCCTTACAAAATCACTTACTGAAAGCCAGCAACACTCAAGACAACTCGAAAGAGTGATCCAATTTTTGAGAGAACGCGCAGAAGAAGCCCACTTAGAAGCAAAACAACTGCGCGAAGAGTTTCAGATTGGACGAGAAAATGTAAACAAACTGACCGATCGCATACGCTCCTTGGAAGAACAAGAGCGACAGCTTAACACAACTCTGCAAGAGCATGAATTACGACAAATCGAAATTTGCAAGCTCCAAGAAGCTCTGCAAACAATGAAAAATCATTCCGATGAGAAAGATCAAGAACTGAAAATGGCCCAGCAACACTTTGCAAGAAAGGTCAAAGAGGTTTCTATTCTCACGAGCAAAAATGAAGAGCAGAGAACACAAATCATTGAATTCCAACAAGCGATAACAGATGCCCAAGGGAAGGTTACAACTCTTCAGAATAGTCTTGATGTCCAGTTAAAAGCAGAAAAACAGATTCAAGATCAGCTGAACGAGCGGCTGCAGGCTGCTGAAGGGCAAGTCAGAAAGTGGGAAGAAAAATATTTTCATATCCATGGGAAGAATCAGGAACTTGAACAAGAATGCCGCCATCTCAAAAATTTGGAACAGAAGCAAAAACAGGCCTATATGATGCTGACGAATTTGTCGCTGCTTTTGGAAGCGCCGAAGAGTTCGCCTGAGGTCGTGACAAAGGTTGTGAGTGCCCCACCTCCTGTAGCGCCTGCACAGACAGATAGTGAACAAAACCTATTTGAGCGGCCTGCTCAATCCTCCCGCCTCAAAAAATCCCTGTTTGATTAACAAGGATCAACGCAAAATCGCTAAGAGGCAAAGGAAACGAGAATGGACGAAGTCGACATGGACAATAATGGACAGTAATGGACAAGCAGAAGTGCCGGCCCTCCGGGACGGTGTGTGTTGGTTGGCGCTTACCCAGGCTTCGCCAACCCCTCCGGGGAGCTTCAGCCTGGGCTATTACGTAAACAGCCCTCCGGGCAGTGTGAAAGACTGATTTTACACAAGAGCCTTCACATACAGCCCGGAGGGCCTGTACACGTAATAGCCCAGGCTGAAGCTCCCCGGAGGGGTTAGCGAAGCCTGGGTAAGTGCCAACCAACACACACCGTCCCGGAGGGCCGGCACTTCTGCAATTACCTTCTTATGTCCCTTGTCCATTACGGTCCATTTTCGTCCATTACAGTCCATTATTGTCCATGTCCACTTCGTCCATTCTCGCTTCCTTTGCCTCTTAGCGACTTTGCGTCTTTGCGTTGAATTTTTTGGCAAGTGTTGGAAATATTATAGGTAAAGATATGCACACGGGCTCGGGCACGGTTTTTGAGCAAGAACATCTCGTTATTATCGGCATCGACCCTGGCACCATCGTCACGGGATACGGCGTCGTCAAAATCTCGGGTTCCGACTACTCCGCCATCGACTACGGCTGCATAAAACCCCCTCCACAAAAAAAACTCTCTGATCGTTATCTCATCATTTTCGAAGGTATTGAAGAACTTCTCGCTCGCCACAAACCCCACGTCGTCGTACTCGAAACCCAATTCGTCAATAAAAACCCACAATCCGCTATCAAACTAGGAATGGCCCGAGGCATTGCCATACTCGCCGCAAAAAAAGCCTCCCTCCCTGTTTTCGAATACACTCCCGCTCGAGCAAAAAAAGCGATCGTTGGCAATGGACAAGCAAGCAAACAACAAGTACAATGGATGATAAAAACCAGACTCAATTTAAAAGAACTTCCAACCCCGCAGGATGCCGCTGACGCATTGGCTCTGGCCCTTTGCCATGCACAAACCTCGAAAATTCCCACTCTTCAACCGAAGGAGATTTGATCCATGTACGCTTATATTAAAGGCACTATCGTCCACAGTACCCCTCTGAACGTCATTGTTGAAACCGGCGGAATCGGATATAACATCTACATCCCTGCTAATCTTTTTGGACGACTTCCCAATCTTGGACACGAATTGCTTTTGTATACGGCATATGTTGTCAGAGAGCTCTCTCAGTCGCTTTACGGATTCCTCACGTTGCAGGAATGTACTCTTTTTAAAGTTCTTCTTGATATCAGTGGCGTCGGCCCCAAATTGGCCTTAAGCCTTATCGGTCATCTGCAAATACAAGACTTGAAACAAGCTATTTTGAATCGCGATCTCCCCACGATTTGCAAAGTCCCTGGCGTCGGAAAAAAAACTGCCGAACGCTTAATTATTGAATTGCGAGACAAGCTTGTTAATCTCATGCCTCCTGACCCTTCTGATCATTCCATTTCGATGCTTGCAGATCCTAAAACACAAAAAATCCGGGATGCTATGAGCGCATTGGTCAATTTAGGCTATAATCAAACTGTGGCTCAAAAGGCTATCAAAAAAACTCTTCAAGAATGTAATGATGAAGTCGATTTGGCAATATTGATAACAAATTCTTTGAAGAATATATAATTAAAAGAAATATTTATATTGCGGACTAACTTGTTATTTCTTAGCATATAGTCTCAAAATTGGGGAGCATATAGTCTCAAAATTGGGGAATGAGTCGCATACTTATATTGTGCCGGCCCTCCGGGACGGGTCTTTATGGTTGGCGCGATTCCCAGGCTTCGCTGATCCCTCCGGGAAGCTTCAGCCTGGGCTAATACGTCAACAGGCCCTCCGGGCTGTATGTGAATGCTGTTGTTGGGGATCAGGCTTTATGTTTGCAAAAGCGTCTCCAAAACAGCCCGGAGGGCCTGTAAACGTATTAGCCCAGGCTGAAGCTCCCCGGAGGGGTCAGCGAAGCCTGGGAATGGCGTAAACCAAGAATACCGTCCCGGAGGGCCGGCGCAAAACACGCTACAACTTAGGAGCTAAGAAAAACATGACCGCTGCAACTACTGCCTCAACTGCTGAAGCATCTATAAGACATACTGAAGCCTTAAAAAGCTTATCATGTCCAGAACCTGTCAAGCCTACCAAAATTGTTTCCCCTTTTCAAGCCACCGGTGGAAAGGTTCATGTCCTTGTTGTGATTGTATTGGCAAGTCTCTGTGGTGCTGTTGTCGTCGGCCTTGTAGGCACTATCCTCTGTGCTCCATTTGCTGCTTGCCTTCTGTCAGCCAAAATCTTGGCTATAGGCGCCATAGCTAGCTCTTCCACGGGTTTTATCGCAGGAATAGCTGTGATTTCATACGTGCTGTCTCGTCTCTACAACGAAAAGAATGCTCCAAAATGGGAATCCAAAGAAGTTGAAATAAAACAAGAAATAGAAATAAAAGAATTTAATGTTCTAGGGGGAGTTGTACTAGCCGATGAAGTTAGACTGACTGAAAATGCTGAAGACACTACCAAAGAAAAGATAGCATTGATTGACAAGGCAGAATATTCAATTGAAATGTCGTTGAGTTACGGCGGAGGCAAACCCCTTCAAGACACACTAGCAGCCATCCAAAAACGCCTTGGTGAGAAAAAAGAGCTTCGAGTAAGACTCATCATGTGCTCTGAACTCCTCGAAAAGGCCGATTACAAAAAAATTCGAGAAATTGAAAAAGCACATCCTAATAATTTCCATTGTTTGATCACGGATGTAAAATCACGAGTATCTAAAGAAGGCCTTCACACTATTGAAAACCATGTGAAAATCCTTGTTGTAGATGGTCAACATATTGTTGTAGGGGGAACAAACCTTCACACAAACTTGTGCAGAGGGAGCGTACCTCCATCTGGACCTGGGACCACCTGCTCAGAAAAACTTCAGCTTATGTTTTGGACAGGCGGAGCTTGTGATATGGACGCTATCATTCGAGGCAGAAGAGTTGGCGATTTGTACCGAAGGGAGTTTTATGAGAATTGGAAACAATGGGCACATCAAGTTAAACCTGCAGACAGACCTAAGGGGGTTGTAGATTATTATCCCTTAGCCACTCACCCTGACCTTTCCCCTGTTTCAACCCCTCCTATCCCAGTGAGGGTCCTATCAAGTAGCTTTGGACGCGATAGCAACCCTATTGTTGATGAACGGATTCGACTCATTCAGGCTGCGACCAAAACGATTGACATTGCCAACATGTCGTTGAATCTTCAGCGTCGCGAATTAGAAGCGTTGGTTGAAGCCGCAAATCGCGGGGTTATTATTCGGATTATCACGAATGGTACAGAGAAAGGAAGTCCTACTTCAAACAAGCTATTTGCGAGAGCACAAGATTGTTTTAATCTCATTCTTAAGACGGGAAGACTCGATGCAAGCAGAAAAATTAAATTCACTGTTCTTCTGGAAGCATCTGCGAATAGCCATGTCACAATTCATAATTTCACACAGAAGGATGTGATGTTTCATGAGAAAGTGATGAGCATAGATGGGGAGCATGTTTTAGTGACAAATAGTAATATTGGCAGAAAGAGTGATTTGATTGATTCAGAGTTTGGCATGTATGCTCGATCACAAGTTTGTGCAAAGCAACTGAAGGCGCATTTTGATTTGAATATAGCGAAGAGCAAGGAAGTGACATTGAAAGAGGCGTATGACAATCATAACAGCCTTCTGGGGCGACTGCAATCTTCCCCCCGCCTCGTCCTTGCTTCCTGAGATCGCCGTCAAGTAACAGGATGGATCATCAGCAGTCTAAGGCAGGAAACGTTTAAGAAGAAAAGTAACAGGATATGCAGGATCGCAAGCGGCAGGATAAGAAGGATAGCAAGCATCCTCTCGATATTCAAAGAATTTCCAATGGAGTTAAGGCCTCCCGGCCTTAACTCCATTGGAAATTCTTTTGAATTACAAGAGGATGCTTACTATCCTTCTTATCCTGCCGCTTGCGATCCTGCATATCCTGTTACTTTTCTTCTTAGAGGTTTCCTGCCGTAGACTGTTGATGCATCCTGTTGCTTGCCTATACAGGGATGTCTTGCAGCAGCTGTATTAGCTCGTCGCGCGAAAATTGCTTCATAAAACGATGGTCATCAGTGCTCACAACCTCCTCCAACAGCATCGCTTTTTTGCTTATTAGGGCATCTATTCGCTCTTCAAATGTTCCCTTGGTCACTAATTTGAACACTTGCACCCCACGCGTTTGCCCAATGCGATGCACCCGATCGGTAGCCTGATCCTCACGGGCTGCGTTCCACCACCGATCGTAATGGATTACCACTGATCCAGCTGTCAGGTCTACACCTAGTCCTGCGGCTTGCAGCGACCCCAAAAACACTTCACACTCAGGATTGTGATTAAACTTGTGGATTTGAGCTCCTCTGTCGGTAGTAGCACCTCGAATCTCTGCGAAGCCCACCTTTAGCTCTCCCAAATACTCTTCAAAAATGTCTAGCATTGTCAAATATTGTGAAAATACGACAACCTTCTGCTGACTATTTCTAGCCTCTTCAAGCAATTCTACAAAGAGGTCCCATTTTCCAGACTGATAGCGGCGGAAGTCTTGGGGAGTCTTGTAATATACCGCCGGATGATTGCAGATCTGTTTCAAATTAGAAAGCAACGCAAAGATGTGGAGATAAGGGACAGGGGTATCAGAATCTTGCAACTGTTGAAGGATATACTCGCGAGACTTCGTCAGAGTTTCCTTGTATAGTAACTCTTGGTCTGCTGAGAGTTCACAGTGGGCAATTTCTTCGGTTTTTTCAGGCAAATCGCGGAGTACTTCTTCCTTTTTTCTTCGGAGTACAAAGGGATTGATCAACTTTTTGAGAAGAATCTTTTTCTGCAAATCCCCTTCCCTTTCGATAGGTTTTACAAAATAGTCTCGAAAAACACCCTCTCTAGGCATATATGCAGGCAATACAATATCAAATAACGATTTCAGCTCGCGTAACCGATTTTCTATTGGGGTTCCTGTAAGACCTAATCGCATTTTTGCTTTCACATTCAACAGACTAGCGTGGATGCGACTCATGTGATTTTTGGCTACTTGAATTTCATCGAAAACTGCCACCTCAAACGTCATCTGACTCAACATCTCTGATTCGAGCCTCCAAATCCCGTAGGATGTCAGCAGAATATCGTATTCCTGATGAAACTGATCAAGGCTGCGATTGCTTCCATAGAAAGTACAAACACGCAAATTGGGTAAGTACTCAGCTAGCTTTTCCTGCCAGTGATAAATGACTGAAGTGGGGCAGATCACAAGAAAATGACATTTTTCATTGTCACCACGCTTTGCAAACTCATTGGCTATTGCAGTAAGTAATCCCATGGTTTGATGGGTCTTGCCTAGCCCCATATCATCGCAAAGAAGCCCTGAAAGCTTGTGTTGATACAGAAACCAAAGCCAATGCACCCCATGCTGCTGATATTCTCGCAATTCGCTGCTAAGCCCCTTGAGATCTGGTTGGAAGGGTACTTTAAATTCCGTGAGCTCTTTTACTGGAGCTTCTGCTTCCTTATTTTGGAAGTGAATTTCCTCCAAAGCATTCAGCCGAATCAGCTCCATTGGGGTCTGAAAGACAGTATTTGTATCGACATCGACCTGCGTTTTACTCAGATGCTTAATCCAATCAAATTCGGGTCTTTGAAGGTCGAGATACCCTTCTTTAAGGAAAAGATGACTTTTCTTTTTCCTGATTCCTTTTACGATCTTTTCAAGTAAAATTTCCCCTCTTTCAGTTTCGAAACAGAGATTGAGAGAATAACCCCCAGTTGTAGTTGTGGATATTTTTTTTGCTCCCAATCGGAGCATTTTTGGTTCCAGCAGGCGGGGATCGACATAACTAGCTAACGGTTTTAGTTTTTCCAAATCCTCTTTAAGAAATGGGATGAGGACCTTCTTAGATATTGTGACAGGGCGTCGATAGTTTTCTGGCAACCGCAGCCTCATAGGCAGCTCTGAGAATCCCTCGCCGATTACATATACAAAATCCTCGAAGTATCGGATTTCCTTTCCTTCATATTCTTCCAAAAGCCTGTACACTGGCCTGACAGTGATCTCATCACTTTTTTCGAACTTAATAGAAAGTGAAGTATCAAGAACCGGACAACGATCGCTAAAAAAATGATGCACCAGCTGCAATTCACTTTTATTCATTCTAATAAAGAGCGGAATTTGTTCAGGACCAATCGACAGGTCTGGTTGCAGAGGAAGGTTGGTGGCTTGCGTTGTTTTTGAATAAAATCCCTGCCCCACAACATATATCCAAGACCCAAAATCTTTCCTTTCCCCCTTGTTCGCTTCATGATCGAAATAGCTGACGAAACGAAGGCGATTCGTCTCGTCCAAAGTATACGTTAACTGAGCCTCAATACTTGTCAGATGGGTCTCAAAGCCTTCATAGGTATTTAACAAATGCCTCCGCTCCCAAATAAAATCCCCCATCTTTTCTGCAGGGATGACCGTCTCGATTTGATTAAAAGAGGGCTCGACAATACGGTAAAAGCCTTTATTATTAACATAAACCCAGTTCTTAAATTGGCGTGAGTGCTCATCGACAAGATCTCCAGGGCTAAAAAGATAAGCTGTTACATGCAAATTCCAGTTAGCATCAAATGAGAGTTCGTAAGAAAGAGTCAAAGGATCAGAGAATATCTTGGTTCCTTTTAGATGCTGCCGTATGAACGAAAGTTGATCATTTAACGCCTTGGCAATCTCATCTCCAGTAAGCGCTGGCTGCTCAAGCATCTCATGTTGGCTTTTATTATAAAAACCGTCCCCATGAACATATCTCCAATTTCCTATGACAACCCCTTTTTGCACAGGAGGCTTTTGCCGTTCTTGCGATTTGAAGGCCTCTACAGACATGACCCCCCTTTCTGGATCGTATCGGATCTCTTTAACACCGGCTGCCGCTTCGACATGAATCTCCAATGGGGAATCCACTGTAGCCAAGGCTGGAATGATTAGGGGTAAGTTGGCAATTGAAAGATAGAAGTTAGCGCTTATTTCTGGAAATTCTACTGTAAGCTGATTTGGGATCTCATTTTCAGCATATTTGAATGAAATTTGATAAGGTGTCCTGTCTTCCTGTAAACGCATGAGCCAATGTGCAAAATCACTCCAAAACGACAGCTCATATTGCAATTGGAGGCTGGGACGTCCTTGACGCCACAATGTGAGCTCATCTTGAGAAAGATTTGAGAATTTAAGTGACGTTTCCTCTGTTTGTTTGGGACGGTAATCGATAATTTCTTCTAGATGCGAAATAGCTTCGGGACTATTCCCTTTAATGCGGAATATTTCTTTACCACTGACCGAAAGACGCGCATATTCCCCTTTGGAGATCTTTTTTAGTTGATTGGATTGATTCCCAAGCCTTTCCGAAAAAATCTGAAACAAGTTATTCCAAAGAGAGCGCTCGAAACGCTGATGAAGAGGGTGCTCATGGCCATTATAAATTTGTAAGTAAGCCGCGGCAAGGTGGACACATCCTTCTTGGTCTTCCTCTTTTTCACAAGAACAAAAGCTATCTTTAATATTGCCAAGAATGTCCAATTGAATAAATGGCCACTCTTCTTTATGAGAAATGGGATCAATTACTTTAATTTGGTATGTGCTACCTGAGAATTCAATGTCATGGACAGCGCCCTGCGTAACGAGTTTGTCGGCTTCGTTTTTGTAAAGTTCTAAAAAATCAGGTAATCGCATCATAATTTGAATATTTTCACCAAGGAGGGGATATGAAAAGATTTGTGCCGGCCCTCCGGGACGGTGTTATTGGTTGGCGTTGACCCAGGCTTCGCTAACCCCTCCGGGGAGCTTCAGCCTGGGCTAATACGTGAACAGACCCTCCGGGCTGTATGTGGGCTCTTTATTTGAAAATCACGTTTTCACACTGCCCGGAGGGCTGTTCACATATTAGCCCAGGCCTGAAGCTCCCCGGAGGGGTTAGCGAAGCCTGGGTCAACGCCAACTAATAATACCGTCCCGGAGGGCCGGTACAAACTAAATTTTTTTACAACTATCAGTTAGCGAAATACTTTTCCAATGCCTCATGAGTAGGCTTAAACCCCTTTGTACCCACTTGCCAATTCGCAGGGCATACTTCCCCATGCTTTTCAAAGAAAATTAAGGCATCGAGCATCCGCAATGCCTCGTTAACAGATCTTCCCAAAGGTAAATCATTCACAACTTGGTGACGCACAATCCCCATTCTGTCGATCAAAAATAGCCCACGATAGGCGATCCCTTCTTTGTGCAACAAAACATCATAGTCGCGAGTAATTGTTTTGTTAATATCAGAAAGCAATGGATAAGTAATTCCTTGGATTCCCCCCTTGCTTTTGGGTGTGTTCAACCAGGCCTGATGGGAATAGCAACTATCCACAGAACAGCCAATGACTTGTGCATGGCGCTTCTCAAACTCCCCTAACATTTCCTGAAAAGCATGCAATTCAGTTGGGCAAACAAAGGTGAAATTCAATGGATAGAAAAAAAGAACGACATATTTGTCTTTAAAGTTATCCAGAGAAAAGTCTTTGATGATTTGATTTTTTACAACGGCACTCCCCTGAAACTTGGGGGCCGGTTTCCCAACTAATACTGCCATAAGAACTCCTGTTTTTCAACTTCCTGGATTATCCAAAAATCTCTTGCGCTCGCGCCAACCAACTTTCCGAACCAATAGTCGTGCTCGCACCATGTCCAGGCAAAACGCGGGTCTCAGCAGGCAACTGCCTCAATTTTTCCAAAGAGTCCCACATCAGCTCAGGCTTTGCTGTCGGGAACGAGAGATTGCCAATACTTCCTTGAAAGAGAGTATCTCCAGTGAAAAGCAAATGATTCTCGGCATTGTAGAAACAAACACATCCCGGAGTATGGCCTGGAGTATGAATAACGGTAATGCGGAGCTGGCCAACTGCAATATTATCCCCATCTTCTATAAAACCATCTGGGTGAACTGGTGGGAACTCAATCCAACAGGGGAGTCTATCGCTCCCAGGTTTTTCCAAATTGCCTACATCGTCTCGATGGATTAAAACAGGGGTGAGAAATTTTTTCTTGACTTGTGCCACATCGCCAATATGATCCCAATGAGAATGGGTAAGGAGCAATTTGGTGGGAGTTAATTTATTTTTTTCCAAATAAAGAGAAAGCTTTTCAAAGCAGCCTGGAGGGGCATCGATAATGGCGCACATGTTTGTTTTTGGGCACGAAACAACAAAAATGTTGGTATCTAGTGGCCCAGAAGGAAAGGTATATACTGTCATTGCACCGGAGAGGATTTGAACCTCTAACCGCCCGGTTCGTAGCCGGGTACTCTATCCGATTGAGCTACCGGTGCAGAGAAAAGAAGATATTGCCATATGAAAGCACTTTATTTCAACCGATTCTTTTGCTATGAGACTATGAGATCTCCGTAGATTTTTACCAAAGAGATCACGGAGAGACGAGGAAAAAAAAGAGATCCTAGTTTGTGCCGGCCTTCCGGGACGGCATGTGTTGGTGGTTACCCAGGCTTCGCTTACCCCTCCGGGGAGCTTCAGCCTGGGCTATTACGTGGACAGACCCTCCGGGCTGGTTGCAATGTCTTTTGCTTGTTGAACCGCTTCGGCATACACAGCATAGCAAATAACAGACGTTGTCAACAGTCTGGAGAGCCTGTTCACGTAATAGCCCAGGTTGAAGCTCCCCGGAGGGGTAAGCGAAGCCTGGGTAACCGCCAACCAACACATGCCGTCCCGGAGGGCCGGCACAAACCATGAGTGGACTTTTGTCCAAACCAAAAGTTGCAATACTCATCCAGATCAGTCAGAGGAAAGATTGTAAATCTTCCCGGTTATGAAGCAGATGCTTTCAAATTCTCTTGAATTTCCAAAAATTCAGGGGATAATGTTGGAACAAGTTCTGAGAAAGGTTTAGCGAGATCCGTCTTCAAACTAGGCAATCTCACTTCATCCCCGTACCGATCTTGTAAATCAGCATACTGTCTGTTTAAATCGGCTAAAAACCCCTTCAGCATTTCTGTTCTACGATTACATTCATTTCTGCTTAATTTCTCATTGATGAATTGAACCATCGCATGAATTCCACGACCTTTGTCACCGTATCCTACTTTTTTAATTGCTTCGTCTGCTCCAGGTAAGCCTTTAACTATATCAGAAAACAATGCTGACAAATCTCCTCTTATACGCTCTTTACGTGAACCCTTTGGAGGAGGAACTCCCCACCATCTATTGGTAACAGATTTGAAAGTGCTTTTGGCATGTTCAAATGTATCCCACCAATCTTTTACACCATGTTGTTCAGGTTTGATGAATATATATGCACGCCCATCACTTTGAACTGGCATGAATAATACTGTTGTATGAGGTCGGGGTAAACCAATTTGGTCCCTCGATGGGCTTATATCAATCCCATTTGAAATATATTTTTTAGTATATCTATGATGCTCTTGAAAAAAATTCAGAAGTTCTGCCTGTTGATCTTTTAAATGCGAAGAAAGACGATCATTTTCAGTATCTTTATTTTTCATCTGATGCAATATCAAAAATAAGCGGTGACCTTCATCCGGAATAATAAAAGCCCCATCGTCGAATCCTTCACCTTTCTTAATCGCATTAGACATCAAGAACCATACAATCCCACTAAGAAGGTTGTTTCGTTGAGCTTCTGGAAGTGAATTCAACCTTGCGACTTCTTCTTTTACAATCTCTTCGGTAGAACGGGTATCTTGTAATATAGCTTTGAGCCATTTATAACCAATGAGAGCGCTTGTCTCAACTTCTTCACGTGATATATGACCACCACAGGCCTCCAAATATTCTTCCATACTACCGCTTGCAAATGCCTTCATTTTTCTTTCTTCTGCTTTCGATTTTTCCTCTGTCTCAGAAACAGGTTCACTAGAAGTTACACGCGTGGGGCTGTCTGCAGAAGTTTTGCTTTCTCTTTCTCCGGCTCCAGTTGATCCTTCGGGACGGCCTCCGCCCCTTCCGTCTTCGCCACTGCCGCTGCGTGGGCGTTCTAATCGTTTTGACTCTCCTCTGACCGCTTCCAAGCAAACTGCAGAAGCCTCTTTGGCTTTTGCTGCTTCGGCTGTTACATGGCTCAGATTTGATTCCAGCGTTCTTATTCTTCCGTTAAGAGCTGTGATTTCCCCTTCTGCTTTCTTTTTGTCTTCTTCGCTTCTCAGATCAAATGCTTTTCTTTGAGTTTCTAAAGCAGTTATTGCCTTTGTAGCTTCGGCTTTTTGTCTTTCAATTTCAGCTGTATTTTCAGATATTGTGGATGTCAGGGTTTTGATCCTCTCCTCCAATTCTTTTTCCTTCGCTTGGGCTGCTGACAGATGCATAGCAGTAAGGGAGTTCTTCGTTAATTCAAAAGTTTTATCTACAATAGTTTGGTTTAGAAATTTAATATCTCCTTCTTGTTTAGCTATTGTGTTTTCAAGTTCTTTAATTTTTGTGCGTAATTGCCCTGTCTCGGCTAGACGTTGCTCCGTACTGGCATGAACTTTATTTGTAAGAAGCTCTACTGATCTATTAGCATCGAGAAGCTTTGGGTTGGGTTCAAGTGCTTTTCGATTTTTGTCATCTAATTCTATCCTTAATCGTTCAACTTCATCTTTTTTACTCTTCAAGTCCGTTTGAGCAGTTTTTAATTTCTCTTGGACTTCTTTTATGTCTCCCTGTGCTAATAATTCTCTCAATCGTGTGTCGCGGTCATTGAACAATTTATTGGTTGCTCTACACTGTATTTGTTCATCTTTCAATGCTTTCTCTGCTATTTCTTTATCCTCTTTCAATTTTTTTGCTTCTGCACTCATGTCTTCGATGATTCTTAAACGATCTGCCATCTGGCTCTGAAGTTGTTCATTATTATTGAGGCCCTTTAGGTAGGCCTCATTTATCATTGGATTAAGAGAATGGAAAATTTTAGCTGCGATATAGGCAATCAAGGGTAAAATGACAGTCAACCAGCCGACAACTTTAAGAGTTCCAAAGAATACTTTTGAGCATGTGCCTCTTTTTTTATCTTCCTCGGGAGTACCTACACGGAAACGGCCATCTATAAAGGAAACTACTGCAGTTTTTCCTGAAAAATTGGAGGACAAGAAAGTCTTGGCATGACGAAGGCATGCGCACCTTATCTTACCTTTAGCGCTATCATTTATTTGCACTGGTAGAGTAAGGGGTGGAGTTGGATTTAATATAATGGATGGTCCTGACATAAAATTTTTCCTCATGAAATAAAATTAATTACTTCCATTTTACAACAGTCCACAATTAAAATCAATTTTTTTGTGAGAGAAATGGTTATATCAGTATTAATCTGTTTATTGACATGGACAATAATGGACAGTAGTGGACCGTAATGGACCATAATGGACGTACTGTATTGTCCATTATCGTCCATGTCCATTAGAGGTAATTGCTGAAGTGCCAAATCATCAGTCAAAGCTATTGGTTTGTGCCGGCCCTCCGGGACGGGATGTGTTGGTTGGCAGTTACCCAGGCTTCGCTCACCCCTCCGGGGAGCTTCAGCCTGGGCTATTATATAAAAGCCCTCCGGGCAGTGTGAAAAGTGATTTTCATACAAAAGCTCCTGCATACAGCCCGGAGGGCCTGTTCACGTAATAGCCCAGGCTGAAGCTCCCCGGAGGGGTAAGCGAAGCCTGGGTAACTGCCAACCCACACATCCCGTCCCGGAGGGCCGGCACAAACCAATAGCTTTGACCTGATGGTTTGGCACTTCTGCAATTACCTCATTATGTCCACACCCTACTTTCGTTGTGCTCTGGACTTGATATTCTCAGGTTTAGCACTCGCAATCAAAACGCTGATGCTGAAATACGCGGTAGGCTTGTGGCTACGGGAACACGTGATTTTTTTGCAGCTTCTTCTAGTTTTTTTGCAGCTTCTTCTAGTTTTTTTGCGAGTTCGCACTTTTGAGTTTCCAATTCCGCCACTTTTGTTCTAAGAACCATATTCTCATGCGCAATCTGCCGCTGCGTTTCAGTCATTGTTTCTATGGTCTCAGATAATTCTGCTTCTTTCAGTTGACTGGCATGCTGAGCTTCTTCAAATTCTTTTTCTTTGATTGAAGTTGTTTCATCACTTTTTGATTTTCTTGTTTGTGTAATTCCAATACCTCTTCGACTTTTTTATATTGTTTTGTGTTTGACTGGGATTCTTCTATAATTCGTTGATAATGTTGGTTATTTTCTTTTGCCATTTGTTGTATATGTAGAACTTCTTCTTTTTGCCTCGCTTTTTCCTTGTGTAAGTCTATAGCCATCGCCTGAGAGGCTATAAGCCTTTCAGCTAGAGCAATGCTGTCTTTAGTTAGCTTTGCAATTTCTTCATTCGATTTCTGTAGAGATTCCTCTAATTCCCCTTTCTGAGCCCCCCAAAGGGTGATTTCCGCCACTCGATTCTTAACAATAGGATTTTCCTGATTGATCATTGGATTGAGAGAATCAAAAATCTTAGCTGCTATATAAGCAATAATCGGTAAAATTATCGTCATCCATCCAATCACCTTCAAAGTGATCAGAAAGGCCCTTTTACAAGACTTGCCTCTGTGAACTTCGTGAGGGTTGCTTACAAAAAACTGACCATCTTGAAACTTTGTAATTTGAGCACAGTGACTTGAGGAAACATGTAAAAAATCCTTAAAAGGAAGAAGCCAAGCAGCTCTAACTTTGTGATCTTTCTGCGCTTCAGGAAGTATATGTAAGGGTAATCCAACAGAAGGATGTAATGAGATCGTCGTAGACATAAAACACTCTTAAATATTCGTTAAAAAGAATTCATTTGTTTGAAAGGAAGGGCAGAATTTTATTGTGCTATTGTTATTGTTCCCTCCGAGAGTGAAGCCTAAAGCCAACCTATTCTATACCAATCTATACCAAAGTCAGAACTAAGTAAAGTCTGGGTAATATGAACGCAATAAAAAAGCAAAGGGCGGTGCAGAGCCCCGCCCTTGCGAGAATGTGTGAGCTTGAAATCACACTCTTTATGATGCTTTGATTTCTAACTACCTGATGATGTGCTTGCAACTGTTGCATGTGTGCTAGCACCACTTCCAGCCGATGCTCCACCACCACTACCTGAAGAAGAGCTTGCTGCACTAAGCCAAAGTTCATTTATTTCTACAGCTGAAAAATATTGCATTTGCTCTCTTATTATTTTTTTGCGAAATTCCTGTTCCTCAGCAACTGTTGCATGTGTGCTAGCACCACTTCCAGCCGATGCTCCACCACCACTACCTGAAGAAGAGCTTGGAGCATGTGGGGCGAGTTCTTGTAATTGCTTTGCTTGCTCTGTTAATATCTTTGCTTGCTGAGATAATTGCTCTCTCAACTCCTTCAAAGCACGTTCGTCAATGCTCTTTCCATCTTTTAAGATCTTTATTTCTGCTTCAAGAGTTTCCAATTGTGAGAGAGTAACCCGTGGGGGTGCTGCAGGGGTCTTTGCAGGTGAGACTCCGCTGGCACTCGCTGGGGGTATTCCCAAGCCTAATTGTGCTTCTAATGTGACTATTCGTTGATGCTGGGCGCTTATTTTTTGATTCGCCTCTTTAAGACTTACATCTCGCGCTGCTAATCTTCGAGCAGTGCGTATATTTACTTCTTTGTAACCATCAATCAATTTGCTGCTTTTGGCTTTGTCAGATTTTTCTTCAGATTCTCTTTTTGCTTCAGGTTGACTGCCGATAGACTCTCTTAGTGCTTTTAATTCAGCTGCCAATTTGTCATTTGCTGCAGCCAGTTCGTTTTTTTCTCTCGTTATTGCATTTCTTTCATTTATTGCAGTCATAGCTTCAGTAGCACCCAAAGTCAAACGACTTCCTTCGTTGACAAGCTGGTTACGCTCACGGAAAATTTTGACAGCTATATAGGCAATCAGAGGTAAAATTAAGGTCATCCATCCAACAACTTTTAGCGTTCCCCAGAAATATTTAGAACATGTCCCACGCCCATCATTTTGTTTTTCAACGCTAACGAAAACAATGTCGTTCTCAAGCTTTGTAATTTCTGCATGTCTCCCATTGAAATCGGAAGATAAAAAGGGGATGAAATTAAGAGCCCACGCTGATTTAATTTGATCCCTATTAATCATGTTTGGCTTTATGTGTAAGGGCATTGTGAATCCAGGACTTATTGGAGGGAAGACTGCTGGAAATATTTCATTTGGGGATGGTACGGATTCTGCTGCTGTTGACATAAAAAAATCTCCTTTAAGTAAAAATTAGTTAAATTGAAATACAATATTATTGTAATGAATGATTAAAAACAACGAATGTTTTACACAATTTTAACTTTCTTCATTTATCGAGTTAGTTAATCTCATTTCGAGGTCATAGCAAATGTGTATGGGCTTTCTCGCAGGCTCGGAGGGTCGAAAGAATCGCGTTCAGGCATGCGAGGATTGGGGTCTAGCTTGTGATTTGCAATTTGTTGTGAAAGAATCGGGGTCTGGCTTGTGATTTGTAATTTGGGCTGAAACAGAGGTTAAATATAAAGTGTGCCCAAATTGCAAATCGCATGCCTGAACCCTATTCTTTCACAACAAAATTGCAAATCGCATGCCAGAATCCAATCCTTGCATAAGCCTGAATTTGATCCTTGAGTCTTATAATCAGGAGCCTTTGAATCACCAGGACAGAACAAATTCAAACACAAGTAACGTCCTTGGTGAGAATTGTGAGAGAATCGGGTTCAGAATAGGGTTCAGGCATGCGATTTGCAATTTGTTGTGAAAGAATAGGGTTCAGGCATGCGATTTGCAATTTGGGCACACTTTATATTTAACCTCTGTTTTAGCCCAAATTACAAATCACAAGCCTGCTCCACCAGCTAATGGTGTGGGGAGTGCTCTTTGCTCCGCCTCTCTTAATCGTTTTGCCAAATCGGTATTTTCACGACTTAGTGTTTCTATTTGCTGGTTCTTATGCTTAACTTCCTGTTCCTGTGCCTCTTCTTTTTTTCTAAACTCGTGTGAATTTTTATTCAAACGACCGCCAAGTTCTCTTTCTCTTGCAAGACGGAATCCGATAGCTTTATCGTGTTTAGCCTCCATTTCACCTTTCTCTTTATTCAATTTTTGCACTTCATCCTCTAATCTCTTCATTTTTGGTTCAGTGTCTACTACAAGGCGCGCAACCCTACTATCCTCATTCAGCATGGGATTAAGAGAATGAAAAATTTGGATTGCTATATACGCAATCAAGGGCAAAATAATCGTCATCCACCCAACAACTTTCAGAGTTCCCCAAAAGATTTTGGAACATTTACTACTATCCCCTTTTATAGCGCTACTGACAAGAAGACATTTAGTCTGTGGGCCAGTAATTCCGGTAATTCTTGCGTGGTCTCCGGACAAATTGAAAAAACGCTTGGCATGGCGAAGCCAAGCTGATTTCACTTCACCCTCCACGCTCTTATCTATCTCTAGGGGCAAGTTAAATGCTGGAAAGGGTGATACGGCTGTTGTTTGCACAAAATTTCCTTTAAGTAAAAAAAATAGTTAAATTGAATTGTAATATTACAATAGATAATGATTAAAATCAAATTATATAAGTAATATGAGTGATCTACTGTTGAATGCGTTAGGCTTCTGGACTACTTGTTACTTTTTTCTTTCCTCTAGGTTTCCTGTTTTTAATTTTCGCTTTTAGGCTCTCAGCACCACCAACCTCAGGCTTTTTGTTGTCAACTTTGTTGTAACAATGAAAAATTTTGACAGCTATAAATGCTATAAGAGGAATAATCACTGTCAACCAAGCAAGCACTTTGAGTACTCCACAACCAACTTTATAGCACCTGCTACGGTTTTCTTTCTCGATTTTACCGACGTTTAGGCTGCCGCGTTTACAATCTATGACGTTGGCATGTTCTCCAGAAAAACGGTGTGATAAGATGTTTTTGGCTGGAAGTAAGAAAGCTAATTTGACATGTTTTTTTAATTCAGGTGGAACCACTAAAGGTAATGTAATTGATGGTGATGTGTTTATTGCTGACATAAAAACCAATTTAAAAAGATTAAAGTTGGATTCATTTTTACATATTATGCAATTAGTTTCAATAATTAATTTCAATAATGAGAAAGGAGATAAAGGACAAAGGACAAAGGACATGCACTTAAGTCCCTTAGAGATTCTTGCAGAAGTAATATCATTTTTGTTCTTTTTATTCTCATTTTGTAGCCCACACCAAGGTTTCGCGAGCCTGCGAGCGAAAACCGCAGGTGTGGGAATCATGAAAACCGCATCTCAACCAGGGACTGGTTCTTCCTTTTTTTCCTTTTTTCAACCAAGCATGTAATTAAAATGGAGAAGAAAGAAGAACCAGTCCCTGGTTAATTTGGACCTTACCGGTTCCCACACCTGCGGTTTTGGCTCGCAGGCTCGCGAAAACCTTGGGTGTGGGCTACAAAATGAGAGAAAAAAGAACAAAAATGAGAAAGCAATCCAACCAAATGTAGCCGTACTCGTAACTGCCAATCAATAATATGTCCCGGAGGGCCGGCACTTCTTTATAAATTCTTCCCTCCTGATGGTAAGAAATTTCTTGATTAATAAAAGTGTTGCAAATAAAAGAGGGGATATAATATAAGTACGCGCTAATGTAAGCCTTTGGGGTATTTTAAGAGAGAGTTTCCATGAGACATATCAAAAGTGAAAGATTAAAAAAGCTCGAGGGCGAGCTAAATGACCTTCAGCAATGGCTGAAGATGGGTCTTGTCCCCAAAAAAGACATTGAAAAACACAAAGACGAGATCGTCGTCATTCGTTCTAAGATCGAAGAAGAAAAAGAAAGACTCCATTTCCTGAAAGAAAGTGGCGATGCCGAAGAATACGTCACACCTAAAAGACCTGCAGTGCGTCCTGGTTATACTGAAATGCCGACAATCCCAGATATCGATATCGGAGAAACAGCAGGTTTTACTGAAACTGGCCTCGACATGGAAACAGAAGCCGCCGATGCTGAAACATCTATTGCCGGCGAACGCGATGAGGAGGAAGGGGAGCATCAAGAAGATGAACGCGGGGCTGAAGAAGAGGAAGAATCACCTTTCAGCGATCGCAATCGATGGCGTCGTGGTGGTATCATGGACCCCGATGCTGACGAATGGTAGAATGGTAAACGGCAATTAAGAATTTGATCTCACTATACTTTCACATCCCTTTCTGCACGCGCAAATGTGCCTATTGCAACTTCTATATTCTTCCCGATAAGGAGCCTCTCAAACAAAAGTTCCTGGAAAGTCTGTCACTTGAATTTCAATTGATTGAGCCGCAAATCCGAGGTCAGAAGATTGTATCGATCTATTTTGGAGGCGGTACACCTGCCTTAATAGGTCCTGAGGCTATAGCTACAATTCTGAGTTGGATTCCCAATAGACTTCATGACATTGAAATCACCCTGGAAGCAAACCCCGAAAATGTCACTATCGATCTCATGAAGGCTTACGCTGCTGCCGGCATCAACCGAGTCAGCATCGGAGTACAGACATTAGACGACACCCTTCTGCTTAAGCTGAACAGAACTCACAATGCTGACAAAGCCCAAGAGGCTATCCACAGCACATTCGAAGCGGGAATTACAAACATATCAGCCGATCTAATGTACGACTTGCCCACACAAAATCTTACCATTTGGGAATCAACTCTTAAGTCAGTAAAGGACCTGCCACTCACCCATATATCTCTCTACAATTTGACGATTGAGCCCAACACGACATTTTTCAAATATAAGAAAACTATCGAGACGCAGATGCCAGATGGCGAGATGAGCCTCTCTATGTATCAAATGGCTCGAGATCACCTCACAAAGGCTGGATTTCATCAATATGAGATTTCAGCCTTCGCCAAAGAAAACCGTCATTCGAATCACAACATTGGTTATTGGATTGGAAGACCTTTTCTGGGATTGGGTCCCTCGGCCTTTAGTTATTGGGAGGGGCGTCGTTTCAGAAATGTTGCAAATCTCCAGCAATATAGTGAAATGTTGTTTCAGGGACAACTGCCGATCGATTTTGAAGAGGAGTTGTCGCCTGACAAAAAGGTGCGAGAGCTCCTTGCTGTGAATCTACGACTTATGCATGGAGTCGATTTGGAGCAATTTCAAGTGCAGCATGGAGCGCTGAATGAAGAAATTAAAAATACGTTGCGAGAATGTTGTGATGAAGGCTATTTGAGTTGGAGTGAGAGTGTGATTAAGTTAACGGAGAGAGGTGTTTTGTTTTACGACAGTGTGGCCTCCGAGCTTGTGTAAGCCTCAAACTTGAAAAAAAATTAAACGCAAAGCTCCCTGCCGGAGGGGCAATAGAGTGGGTTCGTCTTTGACATACTCCGGTTCTTTTGAAAAATAACTTGAGTTATTTAGGAGTAGAAAAGTAACAGGAT
>JABDBC010000011.1 GCA_013288825.1 Chlamydiota bacterium | reverse complement strand
AAAGGAGTTTGGAGAATTGCTTGGAATGGGTGATGTCATCCAAGAAATCAAACGAGTGGATAGTGGCTATGTCGTGACGACCAATAATCAAGAAATGTTAGTCGAAGTGATTTATTCCCCGAGTGGTATTGGGCCCGCGAAGTTTGATCTTCAGTTTAATCAACCCATAAAACTTGCTGAGAAGATATCGAAAAATGGCTGATGTTAAGCTGACGAAACAGGAGTTGCGACAGCAACAGCATCGTTTGGCGCAATTGGAGAAGTATCTTCCAACATTGCAGCTGAAGAAAGCTATGCTGCAGGTAGAGGTCAACGACGCGCGGATTGAAATTGCTGCGCTGCATGAGCGATATCGTGAGCTGCAATTAATTATGGAAAACTATGAGGCATTGCCGCTTGATAGTGTCGAAAGTGAGTTGAGACATGCCCTTACTGTTGTGAGTGTCAAGAAGCGATTTGAGAACGTTGCTGGGATTGTTGTCCCTTATTTTGAATCTGTGACATTTGAAGATCATTCTTACTCTCTTTTTGACACTCCCCCTTGGCTCGACTGTGTGATCGCAAAAAAACGGGAAGCTGCTGAAGTGCTTGTGGAAATCGATGTTGTTAAAGAGAAGAAAAGTGCATTGGAAGAGGAGTTGCGTCAGGTATCGATTCGGGTCAACTTGTTTGAGAAATGTTTGATTCCTCGTGCATTGACGAACATAAAAAAGATCAAAGTGTTTTTGGGAGATCAGCAGTTAGCAGCTGTTTCACAAGCAAAGGCCGCCAAAACAAAAATAAATAGGCGGAAAGCTATGCAAACGGTTGTTTATTAAAAATCTTCTGGTGAAAATTTTTACCACAGAGAGGCTGTGAAAAACCGATAATGGCTTGTGCCGGCCCTCCGGGACGGTGTGGGTAGGTTGGCGGTTACCCAGGCTTCGCTTACCCCTCCGGGGAGCTTCAGCCTGGGCTATTACGTGAACAGGCCCTCCGGGCTGTATGTAGGAACTCTTATTTGAAAATCGCGTTTTCACACTGCCCGGAGGGCTGTTTACGTAATAGCCCAGGCTGAAGCTCCCCGGAGGGGTAAGCGAAGCCTGGGTTAGCACCAACCAATAACACCGTCCCGGAGGGCCGGCACAACGGTCTTTATGAGAGAAAAAAGATGCGTATTGATGTAAAAAAGTTCTTGTTTGTGGGATTGGAAAAAGAGCGTGTCCTCTTTTTTGAAAAAGCCCAAAATTTGGAACTCATACATTTTATCCAGAAATCACAAAAGAGCAAGGAAATCCCTCTAGAGATTTCTCAGATTAATACAGCTCTCAAAATTCTCTCAAAGTACCCACGTCTTTTTCAGGAAGATTCTGCAAGCCCTATTGATGCCCCAGATGTCGCTCAAAAAATCTTACAAATGCAATCTTTTCTGCAGAAAACTGCTGAGGAAATACGTCATACCAAGTTGGAAATTGCTCGCATTCAAGTTTTTGGAGACTTTTCATTACAGAGCATCCGTCAGATTGAAAAAGAAAGCCATCGAATTATTCAGTTCTTTTCTTCGAAGTCACGAATAACGGGCTCTCTTGATTTACCTGACGAAGTAATTTTTGTCGGATCTGAACAAGGGCAAGATTATTTCATCGCTATCAATAAAGAGCTTAAGCACTATCCTAAACTAACCGAAATGCGTTTTGACCATTCTCTTGAAGAGCTGCACGAAAAAGAAAAATCCTTGCAAAATTCCCTACAAGAGATCGAAACAGAGTTGAGTCTGCAGACAAGGTTCTATACTCACTTGCATCGCTCTCTCATTCACCTATTAAACACTCACGACCTTTCTCAGGCAGAACAAAGTGCCAAGATTGCTGCTGAAAACACCTTGTTTAGTATCGAGGGATGGGTTCCAGAAAATAAAATCGATCAACTTAAAGACCTCGTTGAGCATTTACACATACATGTGACTGAGATAGCAGTTGAAAAAGAGGACATGGTCCCGACTTATCTAGAAAATGAGGGGGTTCGACAGTTAGGTGAGGATTTGGTACAAGTATATGATACCCCTTCAAACACCGATAAGGACCCTTCTTTGTGGGTGTTAGCAAGTTTTATGCTATTCTTTGCGTTTATCATTGGCGATGGGGGATATGGGCTGCTTTTCCTGGCTATTGCACTTTATATTCGCTATCGTCACCCACCTGTAAAGAACAGTGGAAAACGTTTGCTTAATCTCGCAACACTTTTGTCTGTTGCTTGCATTGCTTGGGGCGTGATGACAGCCTCATTTTTTGGAATCTCTTTTTCTGCAGATAGCCCTGTCCGTAAGCTTGCTGCCACATCATGGCTTGTCGAAAAGAAAATAGAATATCATATCTCTCATCGGGACGACGTATGTGATTTCTGGATAAAGAAGTTTCCCCATTTAGAGAACGTGACAACGCCGGACGTATTCATCCATCAAGCTGTCAACACAAGTGCTGGGGGAACAGTATCTTATGAATTGTTCAACAAGTTCTGTGATAATGTCATGTTGGAATTGGCTTTGTTAATTGGGGTAGTCCACGTCATTTGTTCT
This sequence comes from Chlamydiota bacterium, assembly GCA_013288825.1. GTDB lineage: Bacteria > Chlamydiota > Chlamydiia > Chlamydiales > Parachlamydiaceae > JABDBC01. Next base: position 47,602 of record JABDBC010000011.1, on the reverse strand, counting down.
CTTTTCAGATATATTAGACGCAATTGGCTGGCATTTGGATGGATTTTATTCACCGTTGGAGGCTATCTTTACTTTCCCTATTATATCAATGCAACATCGATGACTCATTACGTATTGGGATTTGATAAGCAGACAGCTGGCGATTTTGGATTGTATTTAATGACCGCAGGACTTGCTATAGCGCTTGTTCTGGCGATCGTAAAGTATCGATTTAAGGGTGTCTTTGAAGTGATGACTGCGATCCAGATTTTTTCGGATGTTTTGTCCTACTTGCGCCTTTATGCTCTTAGTTTGGCCAGCGCGATCTTTGCGGCGACTGTGAACGAAACTGCAGTAAGCATGAATATTGTTTTAGCCACAGTCTTAATCATTCTTGGGCATATCATCAATATTGTTTTAGGTATCCAAGGGGGAGTCATTAACGGATTACGTCTTAATTTTCTCGAATGGTATCATTATAGCTTTGAAGGCGGCGGACAGATGTTTAAACCGTTGTATAAGAGAACGAATTTGTAAAGGAGAAACCTCATGAACTTGAATTTTGATATGGCAGGTCCTGCAATTGTATTGGGACTTAGCGCAGCGGGCAGTTGCATCGGATGTGGGATTGCTGGATTGGCTTCTCATGCAGTGATGAGTAGAGTAGAAGAAGGGCACGGCAAATTTATTGCGATGTCGGCAGCGCCCTCTTCCCAGCTGATTTACGGCTTTATTCTTATGCTATTGATGAGTAAAGCAATTAATACGGGAACATTAGCGCCAATTTCAGCGATTTTTATTGGGACATTTACTGGGATGGCGATGATGGTGTCATCGATTTATCAAGGAATGGTGTGTGCGTCGGGGATTCAGGCATCGGCGAAACAGCCTGCAATCTACGGAAAATGCTTTGCGGCCGTTGGGATTATTGAGTCTTTTGCTTTGTTTGCATTCGTCTTCTCGCTGCTTTTGATTGCATAAGCTTTTTGCGTGTTTTTCTTTACCACAGAGCCCACAGAGAGCTCCGGAGAAGAAATGAGATAAAACAGGCCTGCATAGTGCCTTGCAAATCCTAACTCACAGATATAGGTGATTTTATGGAAATTTTATCTGTGCTCGGGTCTGTTCAACGTGCATTACTCGGAAGAGTTACACCTAATTTACGAGCTGTTCATATAAACATTGATAATGAACAAATCATTCTTTCTTTTTACTACGACAAATCGCCATCTGAAGAGGAGATAGAATTATCGAGCTTAGCCGATACAGACTTTATCTCAGACTTTCCAGGGCCAGAGTTCAAAACAGATTGCAAGGTCCTTGTGGTGCCATATCCGCAAATGTTGCCTGGAGCACAATTCTATGCCTATCAACGATTTGAACCGTGTTTTGAAGAGATCCTATTAAGTGATAATGTTCCAAATGAAGAAACAATTAGAGTTTTTAAAGAGACAGACGATGGAAAAAATTTAGTCCGTTACAAGCATGCGGATGAATTAATTGACAAACTGGGATTTAAATAGAAGTCTAAGCGGAAATTGCCCCAAGAGCCAGAAGAGGAGGTGCGGGGCTTTCTTGTAAGCTTATATAGTCATATCTCCACCATTGATCAACCCTTTGAAGATCGGCAAGTGAAAAAAGAGTATCTGCAACTGCTTCACAACTTTCTAATACCAAGTTCGTTGCAACATTTGGGGTTCCATATGCGCTGTGAAAGAGATTTGTGATGCTGATGGCGCAATCTTTTGTAGCTTCTCTGGCAATGGGGCCATCGATACTTTTATAGGTTAGAGACATTCGTAAACAATATGGAGTGCCTGCTGGAAGTTCTGTTAATCTTTCCTCTCCTAAGTCAAAAAATATACCGATTAAGTGTTTATTTATGGGTTTTAATAGTTTTATCAATTTTTCATGAAACTTTTTATTATTTTGCAGCCTATTTTCAAATTCATTGGGAAATGCCGGTCTGCCATAACGGGCGGCCAACCATTGTTTTAATGTACGTTTTTCGTCCGAGGGGAGATTGGCCTCAAGTTTTGCTATATTAGCAAAATCCCATTTTGCAACAGATTTTCGCCCTGAATGCTGTAGTTCAATGCAAACGCTTTCTGAAGATGCTTCATTTCTATAGGAAAGGTGTAAACAACGAACATTGCGTGCCGCTGTATAGTTGGAATCAACAGTTGGAATTTTTGTTCCCACTATTATATCTACTTCCTCCTCCTTTTCATGAGGCAGGTCACAGTCATGCGAGATAACAATAACGCATTTCTCACGGGCACTTTGATGAAACAAGCTAAGAGCACAGGAACTGTCATGTGTAAGAATCCCCCCCCTGTCTCCATTCCGTATTTCTTGGTAGCATATTATTTTGGCATATCCTTTAAAGATCTTTGGGGTAAGCAGGGATAGAAATCGAAGACACCCAATCGTTTGTTGGTTTTGCATTTGACTCCGCTAGTCCAGAACGTTGATAAGAGGCTTCCATAATTTTGGCTTCTGTTATCAACATTCTGATATGCTCTTCATAGGGCTGTTTGGTTTTTAGAAGATCGAGGAGTGAGATGCCTTCAGAATTTTTCATGTTTAGTAAAATCCCAGCCCTGAGAATACCAGCTTCTCTAAAAATGTCGGCAATTTTACTTAGAGTTGTAATTAGCTCTAATTTTTCAATCTCGGGATGAGAATCCTGGGCTAACCATTTGTAAATTGCTTGCCGAGAAACATTAAATAAAATGGCTAATTCTGTAATAGGAGGGTTTAGTATTACACGGATATTTTCGAGATGTTCTTTTGGCGTACGGACATCAATATCTAATTCGGAAGGAATTGTTTTTTCAAATACTAATGAGCTGCGGTGTTCAATATGATTTTGCCACTGTGAAGCTGTTGCTACAGGAAACATACTGCCTGTCCCAGCTAGCATGAATCCGATCGTTGCTAGTGCAGTATGTCTGGATCTTGAATTTAAAAAAGTTGTATGTCCCGTATTATTCATTTTGACCAAACCTTTTTAGCATAGTCAGTTATATTACTTTCAAACACTTTCTTAATTCCCATATGGAGTGAAAATAATTGAGTTTTAGTTTGTCCAATATCTAATGGCATCTGCCCTTCAATAAAATGATCTATATCTATCACGGCATGTGAGGGATAGTCTTCCCTAGTGAATTTAATCATTGGGGATAGTTCATGAGGAGCTATGTCAGGTGGATAGCCTAGAGGGCCCTGTTTACAAAGAATTCGATTGACCAACGTACCTGATGATAAGGAAGATTGGATTTTTGTGTCATAAACAGATTCGTGCAGTGAATAGCGCGGAGTCGCGTGGATGCGTATTCCGTGCAATCCATCATTTAAATACTGTTCAACAGCTTCACCTGTTTCAGGCAGCACAGCATTCAGATAACGCAAACCTAATCTACTTAAATGATCAAGCTTAATGATGGAATGTATTTTTTCTAATCCAAGTAGGAATGTATTAAAAAATTGATCATGTGTTTCGTAATGCGTTGTATGATAAGCCAAATGAGAAGGGCTTAGAATAAATCCTGATTTTCGATCAGAATTAGTGATTCTCCAGAGCGGGAGTTCTATAAATTCTGCCCTAGTTATAGCAGAAGGCAAAGGGGTATCAAAATGCAGTGAAGTGATTTTTTGTGCATCAAATAAAGTGTAACCCTCAAATCGCAACTTTTCTTGAATTTCATTAATATAGTTTGCCATAGCAGCTACAGGGCTAAACTGCACCTGCGCTATTGTGTAGTATACTGGTGGATTAGACAATTTTTTGCTCATTAATAGCCTCATTAATTGCTAACATCAGTTTACACTTCAGTTGACATATGTACAAGGTTTTTCAGGAAGAGAATTCCTGCTAAAAAGTAATGGACATGGACAATAGTGGACAGTAATGGACCGTAGTAGACAGTAATGGACGACGCTGAATCGTTCATTACGGTCCATTACTGCCCTTGTCCTAGATTGTGCTCACATACTGCAGAACAATCTCTGGGGTCAGCACTTGAGGCAAAATCTGCGGTGAATCTTCGCCGCTGCCGTACAACAGATACAAAGGCACGCCGCTGCGCCCTTGTTTGCGCAGCTCTTCTGTAATGATCGGATCCCTTTTGGTCCAATCGGCCTTCATTTTAACGACGCCGCGCTCGTTTAATTTGCTGGTCACATCGTCATGCGTCAGCACCAAATGGTTCACTTGACAAATCAAACACCATTTGGCTGTGAAGTCCACTAAAACGGGCACTCCCTTCTTCTGTAATTCGGCTAGGCGTTGTGGAGAATAGGGTTCCCAATCGCCGTGAGCCGCACCTGAGGCAATCTCCTGGCCAACAGCAGTAACTCCCCAGGGTTCTGTGGAAATGATAATGGCATAGATTCCAAGTCCGAAGCAGGCAAGGGCAAAGATTCGGCCGATCGATCTCGTCACTCGCGATCTAATAGGCGTTCCCCATTTTCCATAGACCCAGCATCCAAAAGCAAATGCTACAAATGCTGCTAATAAAATCGAGAGGGACAATGTATTTGTTTGTGCTCCAAAAACCCAAGCTAGCCACAGCACTGACATTAGCATCAAAAAGCCCATGAGCTCTTTAAAAACAGTCATCCAGGCACCTGGTTTAGGGACAAAGCGTAATAAAATGGGGAAGGCCGACAATAATAGATAAGGCAGTGCCATTCCGAGTCCCAATGAGGTGAAAATCACAAGGGCATCGATGGCAGGGGCTGACATTGCAAATCCTATAGCAGAGCCTAAAAAGGGTCCTGTACAGGGCGTTGCAAGAGCTGTTGCTAGAATTCCCCCCACAAAAGAGCCTTTGAGCGTATCTTGAGTTTGAACTTTGCCCGCTAAAGACATTACAGAAGTACCTAATTCAAAGACTCCGAATAGGCTTAAGCTTAGGATCAAGAGAACAGCTGCTAGGATCGCGACAAAAATAGGCTCCTGGAGTTGGAATCCCCACCCGACAGATTGTCCATAGGCTTGCAGAATGAGCAAAGCTCCGGCCAAAGCCCAGAAGGAGGTCAAAACGCCCCCGGTAAAGGCCAGGCCATGTTTGAAAATGAGACGGCGGCTTTGGTTTGCCATTTTGACGAAGCTCAATATTTTAAAGGAGATGATCGGCAGCACGCATGGCATTAAGTTTAAAATGATTCCACCGATAAATGCTAAGAAAATGGCCATTACAAGATTGATGTTTTCTTCAGAAAAGCCTAGATCGATGGCGACACTTTCCGGGGAAGGAGCATTGGTGATGATTGACTTGACAAAATCAGCTTCTACATCGAAAGCATGAGTGATTCCCTTGCTGTCTAAGGCAACAACAATTCCCTTCAACACCTTTGATAAGGAGTTTTCTGATTGGGGATGGGGTTTTAAGACGATCGAATATTGTTGTTCATCATCCTCAGTTGTTGCGACAAAGGAAGTTGCATTACTGTGATCGATAAGGGAGCTCTCTTCTGGGAAGAAATCGACAGAAAGAAGCTGAGTTCCCTTGCTGAAGGGTAATTTCAACTGCATTTTAATGGTGTTGTCTTTGTCTTCATGGAAGGCTTTGACATTATAAAGCTTGTTTGGAACATGTGCACGAGCGTCTGTAAACAGGGATATATGATCGGGATCTATTTCTGGAACCCCATTCTGTATTGTCAGCTCTTTACTTGCCTCTGATTGCCCAGGAACACATGCTGTATCGGAGCAAACCAACCAGTTTACGGTAGCTGTAATTGTGGGGGAAGTGGCAGAAACCGTTGAAGGGGGCATGATTTGGGCTAAAAAAGTGATATCACCCTCATATCCGAAGCCGACCATAGAATCGGTATTAAAACGCTCCGGAGTTGGCCATACGATTGGGGAAGAGACATAACCGTCAGGGAGAGTAAGCTCGATTGAAGTGGCCATGCCAGCATCTCCTGGATTTTTCCAGTAGGAGTGCCAATTATCTGCGACACTTAAATGGATTGCGATCCAGAAAGGGCGGCCAGGTTCAATTGTTTTTTCTTCTTGGACTAACTTAAGTTGTACCAATTGATCCGAATTTGGCACTTCTTGTGTATAACAGGCTGCAGTTGTGCAGAATAGGAACGCTAAAGTATAAATCCAACGCAAAATTGTACCTCCTCATAACCTGTGATTCGGAGTAGTGTCCCATCCCACCTCCCTACTCCGAATTCCAGGTCATAACCCTTCTCCTTGACAAATACACTCTCTTTAGAGTATGCCTTTTGCCAAGGTATGATAGGCTATTTGTAAGAGAGGCTTGGGAGACTGTAAAACATTTTTTCAGATTTCATAAGTCTCACACTTTCAAGCCTCAAAAATTAATTTGCTTTCTAATAGTATAGGGGATTTCACAATGTTTGTAAAGTATAAACTCATTATTTTAACGACTAATCCCTTTTTTGATGCCTATTTTCACTCTGATTTCCTAGGTAAATTAATTTTTCTTGGATTGATTGCTTTATCGATATGCAGTTGGGTTATTTTGCTTCATAAAACGTGGATTACATATCAGGCCCGCAAACATTCTGCCGAATTCTATGCAACATTTCAGCTGCAGAAGAGCAATCCCCTCAGTTTAGATACCGATGCTGCCAAGCAGAAGCAGCCCAACCCTTTTAAAGATTTATATGATATTTTAAAAAAGCATACAGTTGAGATCTTAAACAAGAATAAACGTTTTGGTAATGGAGGGGAAGTTGCAACAGCATCCTATCTTTCCCCTGCTGATGTTGAGTTTGTCGATGCCCATTTAATGAGCGGCATTGCATCACATGTACAGCATTTGGAAAAGAATTTATTTATCCTAGCGACTGTTGTAAGTCTAGGGCCTTTTCTTGGATTGCTTGGCACTGTTTGGGGTATTTTGACCACATTCTCCGAATTGCAAAATCAGAGTTCTGCAGGATCGAGCCAGATGGTTCTTGGAGGCCTTTCCTTGGCTTTAGCAACGACAGTTTTGGGATTATTAGACGCCATTCCTGCTATTATAGGATATAATTATTTGAAAAATAAAGTCAGTTCTTTCGAGACGGAAATGGAAGGATTCTCTACTGAAATTTTAGCAGCAGTAGAAATGCAGTATCGCAAGGTAGACTTCAAATGAATCGCAAAATGAAACGCCTTCGGCATATTGAAGAACCGACTGTCAATCTAACGCCCTTGATCGATGTCGTTTTTGTAATACTGATTATGTTTATACTGATTGCTCCAATGCTTGAGTTGGATCAGGTTGAGTTGGCCTCTGCCGGTGATCGAGATGGGGTGCATGCAGTGCATGAAAGCAGCCCTATTATTATCCATGTGCATCGCGATAATACCGTTTCATTCAATAATCGGAAGGTCACTACTGCTCAACTTCCAGCATTGTTCAAACAGGCAAAACAACAGTATCCAAAAGCGCGGCCCCAACTCTTTCATGATCAGAAGGGGCATTTTGGCGTTTATCAAACAATTAAAAATGCGGCGGAATCCGCTGGATTCGATCAAATGGATATAATCCTAAAGCCTGCATGATGCTAGCCATTCAGCTAAAGTAACAGAACAGGATATGCAGGCATGCCCCTCAGGCTAAGAAAGGAAACGTGTTAGTAAAGAATTAAACGCAAAGCTCCCTGCCGGAGGGGCAATCGAGTGGGTTCGTCTTTGACGTACTCCGGTTCTTTCGAAAAATAACTTGAGTTATTTAGGAGGCGCAAAGATGCGAAGTCGCGAAGAAAGAGGAGAGAATGTTAAATTAGAAAAACCAATCCCCTCTATTTTCTTTGCGGCTTCGCATCTTTGCGCCTTTGCGTTTAATTTTTTACTAAGACGTTACATGCCCTATCCTGCTGCTTGCGATCCTGCATTTCCTGTTCCTGTTTTTCCGTTCGCGCTTCCTATTTCAGTTACTTTTTTGCGGGAGTAGCTGTCATGATGCTCACTAGCTTACAGTTTAAGGACCGCACACTACTATACATCTCCGTTGCTGTAGTTATTTTTCACATAATAGGTATTGCATCGACTCCATTCCTATCGCCGCAAATCACAGAAACAAAATCGAAGAAAGAGCAACGGTTGGTTGTTCAGACCGTTACACTTTCTCCCCCACCAAAAAAGGCAGCCGAAAAAGCCAAAAAAAAGCCGATACAACAAGAAACCGCAGCAATCGTTGCCCAGGCTGAGCCAGAGCCTTTTGAACAACCTGTGGAGACAAAGGAAGTCGCTACAGCTATTATAGAAACAATACCGGAAGAACCCCACCGTCATCTAAAACCTCAAAAGTCAATTGAAAAGCCAAAAGAAAAACCAATAATAAAGCCAAAAGAGCAGCTAGAGCCAACTCCGAAGCCGATAAATAAAAAGGTCCAAAAAACCCCAGCTGATAAGAAACCTCAGAGTAAACCTATTCAAAAGAGTACACAGAAGACGAGTAAGCCAGCAGCACCCGTTAAAAAAGAGGTGTCTAAAAAAACAAAAAATCCTCCAGTAAAGCAATCGCAGCCGAAAAAGACGACAAGTGAAAAAGGATCTCCAAAAAAAGTGGATCTAAAAAAAAATAAAGTTAATGCGCAAGAAGCTGCTGCACAAGTAAAGCGGCGCGAGTTAATAGCAAGCGCACAGAAAAGCATTGCGAAAATTGGACAGTCTCATGATACACTTGCTGAAGGTAGTGCTGTGAGTTTTGCTTCGACAACGCTTCCTGGACGTATTGACAACTTGCAAGTGGAAACATTTCGAGAGGAAGCTGCAGAACCACTGACCTCTCAAGAGATCACTTACTATGATGAACTGGCAAGCCGCCTCAAGTTATTGCTCAGACTGCCCGAATTTGGCGAGGTTAAAATTAGGCTGACACTAACTCGTGCGGGACGATTCGTTAAGGTCTCAATTGTTCGCGCAGAAAGTAATGCTAATAGAAAATATATAGAAAAAACTCTTCCTACAGTTAAATATCCGAGCTTTGGCAACAACTTCAGTCAAATGAATGAATACACCTTTGTCATCGCTTTAAGTAATGAATTATAGCATGATAACCGAGAGAACTATGCACATTTTATTTATAACCTTACTAATTATGTTTGCCCCATTTATGAATGCAGTGGAAGAAAGCGAGCAAATCAACATTCGCCTTGCCACTGATAACCAGTCAATGCCCCTCTATTTATCGAAATTTATAAATGAAAACTCAGGATTAGGGTCCGAATATTTGCAAAAACTCGAACAAATTCTGACGTTCGATCTTAATCATAACGGGATGACTTACACTCTTTCCCAAACTACAGAAAATGAAAAACTCGTCAGCCGCCTTTCTTCAGGCACCGTCAGTGCAAAAGAATGGAAGCCCGTAAGCATTTATTATGTTGTTAAGGTGGTGGCAAGGACAGATAAAAAGCTTTCGACGACACTACTTTCAGTAAGCGGGAATGCAGCCAACAGTATAGATGGAATTACCCTCACAGGTGATCTCAATCGCGATAGAAGGCAAGTCCATCAACTTGCTGACGCTATTTATAAAGCTCTTTTTGATGAAAATGGGATCGCTACTACGCGCATTTTGTACAGCGTTAAACCTCGTGGAGAAACGCCAAAAGACAAATGGGTTGCAGATATTTGGGAATCTGATTACGACGGTGGCAATGCCCGCCCAGTGATTCGAGATGGCAGTTATAATATTAGCCCTGTTTACATTCCCCCCAAAGCAGGATTTTCAAGCGGAAGCTTTTTCTATGTCTCTTATAAATCTGCTCAACCCAAGATTTTCTTCGCCACTTTGAAAGAAGGGGTAGGTCGACGCATGAGCTACCTCAGAGGGAATCAGCTGATGCCCTCAATTTCTAGACAGCGCAATCAGATAGCCTTTGTTTGTGACGTGACAGGAAATCCAGATCTCTTTTTGCAGAATTTTTCCCCTGATGAAGGAGTTAAGGATAAGCCTCGGCAAATTTTTGCAGCTCACAAGGCCACACAAGGATCTCCAACATTTAGTCCTGATGGTAAGCGAATTGCTTTTGTAACGAACAAAGATGGCTCTCCACGCGTATATGTCATGGATGTTCCTGCTCTTGGAACGCCTTTAAAAGACATTAAGGCGCAATTGGTGACGAAGCATAGTCGCGAAAGCACTGCCCCCACATGGTCTCCAGATGGAACAAAACTTGCTTACTGCGCCCTGACATCTGGTGTACGTCAGATTTGGGTTTATGACTTTACCACAAAAGAAGAAAGGCAATTGACCAAAGGCCCGGGCAACAAAGAAAATCCCTCATGGGCACCTAACAGCATGTGCCTAGTTTATAACTGCAGCGACACTGGGGCTTGCGAGTTGTTTTTGACGACGATTAATCAAGGAATATCGACAAAAATCAGTACAAATGCCGGAGAAAAGCGTTTTCCAAATTGGGAAGCCCGAGCGGGATAGCGCTACATCCTTTGCAGCAATTCCCGCTAAGAAGTAACAAAATACGCAGCATTAAGGAAAGCACTCTAAGAAGAAAAGTAACAGGATATGCAGGATCGCAAGCGGCAGGATATGAAGGATAGCAAGCATCCTCTTGAAAAGAAAAAAATCTTAATGAGAAGCAAACGCCGGAGGCGTTTGCTTATCATTAAAAATTATTTTCATATTTCAAGAGGGTGCTTGCTATCCTTCATATCCTGCCGCTTGCGATCCTGCATATCCTGTTACTTTTCTTCTTCGACGTATTCTGTCTTAGCCTGATGTACATGGTGCATATACTTTTTTCGTGATGCGTGTGAGCATCAAAAATGTTGAATGTTTTAGCAAGGTTGAAAAATATGAGAATTCTTTTGGGGCAAATTAATCCCACTATCGGTGATCTCTCGGGTAACTTAAACAAAATCCTTGAAGGGATCAATATTGGAAAGCAAGCATCTGCAGATATTGTCGTATTTCCCGAATTGTCAATTTGTGGATACCCGCCAGAAGATTTCTTGTATCTAAGCGATTTCATTACAGCTTGCGAGAATTCGCTAGACAAGATTCGAGAAGCATCTAAAGGCTGCACCGTTATCGTAGGGTATCCCCGACAATGCACCATCAACCCGAACAACCTCTACAACAGCGCTGCAATATTTACAAACGGCCAGCTTATCGGTATTCAAGATAAAATCCTTCTGCCCACTTATGATGTTTTTTCTGAAAGGCGTTATTTTGCCCCAGGATCCCCTCCTCACTTATGGGACCTTTGCGAAAAGAAAATAGCTATCACAATATGCGAAGACATTTGGCAGCACAGCGGTTTGCTTGAAGAGGCAAGTTATCCCTTTGATCCAATCTTGGAATTAAAAAAACAACAACCTGACCTTTTAATCAACCTTTCGGCATCTCCTTATAGTATCGCCAAAAAGGATACTCGCTTAAAAGTCTGTCAGAAGGCTGCTTTGAGCCTTAATGCTCCTGTGATGTTGTGCAATCAAGTCGGTGGAAATGATGGATTGATTTTTGATGGCTATAGTATGCATGTTGGAAAAGACGGACAGTTAAAACATATTGCAAAGGGATTTGAAGAGGACTTTTTACTGGTCGACTTAGATCAAAAAAGTGCAACGCCGCGTTTTACAGACAACTCCATTAGCGACCTTTATGACGCTCTCGTATTGGGGGTTCGAGATTATTTTCATAAGTCTGGCTTCAAGAAAGCCTGTTTGGGGATATCGGGAGGCATAGATTCTGCTGTTGTAGCTGCCATTGCATGTGAAGCACTATCCTCAGAGAATGTTTTAGGGCTTTTTATGCCTTCGAGATTCTCTTCTCCAGGAAGTATAACAGATGCCATTCAGCTTACAAAAGTTTTGCAAATGGCATGGAAGGAAATATCCATTGAAGAACCCTTTACGAGCTACTTGAATCTTTTAGAGCCTTGCTTCGAAGGGAAACCTTTTGATGCCACAGAAGAGAATTTGCAAGCTCGCATTAGAGGAATGATTCTGATGGCATTTTCAAATAAGCTTGGGTACATCGTCCTTAGCACAGGAAATAAAAGCGAACTTGCATTGGGCTACTCTACTCTGTATGGAGATATGTGTGGAGGGCTTGGGGTGATTAGTGATGTTACAAAGCAAAACGTCTATGCTTTAGCGAAATGGATCAATCGGAACGGGGAAGTGATTCCCTACGCTACCATTAACAAGCCTCCTTCTGCAGAACTTCGTCCAAATCAAAAAGATTCCGACACGCTGCCCAAGTATGAGGTCGTCGATAATGTCGTGCAAGCCTATGTTGAAGAACATATGCCCCCAGCAAAAATAGCTGAGAAGTTTAAATATTCAATAGAGTTAGTCAACGAACTTGTAAAAAAGATACACAAAAATGAATATAAAAGACGCCAAAGTCCTCCAGGCTTACGCGTTTCAGCCAAGGCTTTTTCTGTTGGAAGGCGTTTTCCCATCGTGCAGCGTTGGGTGTAAGAGGTAAGCAATTTGGCTATTGGTTTAACTTCGTCCAAAAGATAGCTTTAACGAAACTTATAATTCCCTCTGCGTCTCCCCGCCTCTGCGTCTCTGCGTTAAAATTGTTGTAATGGTTAACGCAGAGACGCAGAGGGAATTATAAGTCATTAGAGCTATATTTAATCCCCTTGGACGAAACTAAACGAATGACCAGCAATTTCACTGAGGTATGTAGGACTGCAACAGGGCTGCTAATTGTTTGGCGCCGTCGGTTGGAGCTCCATGATTTTGTATGGGTATAAATAAGGAGCTGGAATATGCAGCGCAAGCTACTAAAAATGAACGGCTTATCTGCTGATGGTATTCGATTTGTTCTATAGTGTCTGAGTCTCTGTTTCTAGTATTGTCGAGTTTGCGTCTTGCATAAATGAGTGACGCAGAACACTCTATCATTCCGATAACATTCGGATTAAATATCCTAATCACTGCTTCGGGAATTCCTGGACAATATCCAAAGGGAGTTTTCACCAAAGCGTGAGTATCAATACAAGCAATTAGAGGCATTTCCGCTGCCATTTTTTTGGCTGCATCAATTCCAATTTTTTGGAGTAATGGCAAAGGCAATTTTCTTATGGTGTCCCTATCGATGTTTTGCAAGGATGCCTCTTTGAGCATGACATCCCCATAATTAATGATTTGCAATTGAGGAAAAAGCTTAACGGTTTCTTGCAAAACTGTAGATTTTCCACTTCCCGGTATTCCGGCTAGAATAATCGTTAGAGACATAAGCCCTTCCTTGTTCGCCTCTTTCATTTATTCTCATTTATTCCTGAAATCAAGAATAAATGAGAATAAATATAAATGCTAGCATGGCCTGCATCAGGAGTGATGAGGTTAGGTTGTAGGCGGGCGAATGGCTATGCTAATTTTAATCGTTTTGCAGAAGAGTGTGTAACAGTTCAGATACCCCCTTCACTATATGTCAGGCCTTCAGCCTGAGATGTTTATGTGCCAAACCTAGGGCGTTGCCCTAGGCTTTTATAAATCAGGCTTTCAGCCTGAGCATAGTTCTCAGGGCAACGCCCTGAAATATAACAGCCTAGGGCAACGCCCTAGGTTTGGCACATAAACATCTCAGGCTGAAGGCCTGACATATAGTGAAGGGGGGTATCTGAACTGTTACAAGAGTGTTTAATTATTGTAAGCTGCTCCATCATTTGTATGGAACATCAGAATTTCTCCTATGAACTTTTGAGCATTTCTTCAAATCTATTTGCTTAGCTGTGTTTGTCATGGTAAGATGGCGGCAAAAATAGATTATTTTCTGCTGGATCGAACAAAATAAAGTAGGAGTTATTTGATTATGTTTAATTTATTGCTAGCTTACCTATCTTTTTTCTACTATATCAATGCACCTTTCACAGATATGCGTGAACTGCCAAAATCAGATGCTGAAATCGTTTCTCAGGCATACTTCTCAGAAGAGGTCAATGTCCTACAAGAGGCTCAGGACTGGGTAAAAATTGAAACACTTGCAGACCATTATCAAGGATGGACCAAAAAAAGCTCCCTTTGCCAAAGGCAGGACTCCTTTTTGTCGAGTTCTTCAGCAATCACAGCAAGAGTAAATCGTTGTGCAGCTCATCTATACAGCGTACAAGATACCATTTATGGACCTATCTTAACTCTACCTTTTGATAGCAAATTAGAAGTGCTAGATCCCAAGCAAGAATCCGATAGTCGCTGGATCAAAGTAGCGCTTGTAGATGGCCGTGAAGGTTTCATCCAACGTGGTGATGTCACTCTTACTCAAACGCCTCTGAATCGTAATCAAATGTGTGCTTTAAGTTTGCAATTTTTGGGCTTGCCATATACCTGGGGTGGCCGTTCTAGCTTTGGATATGACTGTTCTGGATTTGTTCAAATGCTATATCGTCAAATGGGTATCTATATGCCACGCGATTCCAAAGATCAAATTCGTTGGGATGGCTTTAGTCTTGTTTCAATTGATAACATGGTTCCAGGAGACTTGATCTTTTTTGGATTGGCAGAAGACAAAATACGCCATGTTGGGGTTTATCTAGGAAATAGTCAATTCATTCAATCTACTGTTGCTGAAAATGCCCCATACATCCGTATAAGCCGCCTATCAGATCCAGAATGGAATGGTTCAGGCAGATTCAAATATATTGCTGCGCGTACCTTAAAACAGAGTAGTGACTGAGCTTAATGCTGCTACTTTTGGTTGGCATTTTTTCTTGTTGGAAAAAATTGCCGCGAATGCGGCAAAAGCATGTAGCCACAGGCGTCAGCCTGTGGTCAAGTTCAATTAAAATTAAGCCGTGTTAGCGGCGACAGAAATCAGGAATGCCGTATGGAAGAAGAAGCAATAGTGACACCATGGGAAGTGACATCGACAACAGGAATTGATTATTTGAAACTGATCAAGCAATTCGGTTGTCAACCTATTGATGGGACATTGGTACGACGTTTTGAGAAAATCACAAAAATGAAGGCCCATCCTTGGTTGCGTCGTGGGATTTTCTTTTCCCACAAAGACCTCGACCTTGTTCTCAATGCTTATGAACGTGGCGAGGAGATCTATTTATACACTGGAAGAGGTCCAAGTTCTGAATCCCTGCATTTGGGACATATGGTCCCTTTTATGTTTACGAAATATCTCCAGGATGCTCTGGACGCCATTGTTGTAATCCAGATGACGGACGATGAGAAATATTATTTCAAAGAGTCGTTGTCTCTTGATGAGGCAAATCGTCTCACACGCCAAAATGCCAAAGATATTATTGCCTGTGGGTTTAATCCGAAGAAGACCTGGATTTTTTCTAATTTGGAGACAGTTGGAGGATCTCTGTATCGCAATATTGTTTTGATAATGAAGCATACTTCTGGGAACATGATCCACGGGATATATGGATTGGATCTCAATAACAGCGTAGGTCAATTCAGTTGGCCATGCTTTCAGGCAGCTCCTGCGTTTAGCACATCCTTTGAGAATATCTTTAAAGACCGTCAAGTGCTTTGCCTTGTTCCCATGGCAATTGATCAGTACCCTTATTTCAAAATGGCTCGAGAGATCGCTCAAAAGCTAGGTTTCATAAAACCTGCAACTATACAGTCCCGTTTTTTGCCAAGTCTTGAACATGCCCATGACAAAGCGAGTTCTACAGGCCAGAAAGAAGTGATTTTTATGAACGATTCACGCGATAATGTTGCTCGTAAAATCCGTGAAAAGGCTTTTTCTGGAGGAGGTACGACAAAGCAAGAGCATATTGAAAAAGGAGCTAATCTTGCTGTTGATGTGCCCTATCATTATTTACTTTATTTTCTTGACCACGATGCGGAATTAAAACAAATCGCTGAGGAATATCGAGCAGGAAGAATGATGACCTCGGAAGTTAAAAAGAAAGCGACTGAAGTGATTTGGGAGATCTTGAGAGAACATCAAGAAGCTCGTGCTCTAATTACAGATGATATTGTTAAATTATTTATGAATCCAAAACGCGATTTTGATCATTCTCGACATTCCAGAGAATCGACTGCTCATGACAATGAGGAGCAGCATTTAGGGTTTCACTTTGACCCCTATTTTAGATCTATTTAAAAGAAGAACCAGTTCCTGGTTAGAGTTGTTTTGTGTCGATTCCCACACCTGCGGTTTTTGCTCGCAGGCTCGCGAAAACCTTAGGTGTGGGCTACAAAACGAAATAAAAAAAGAGGAAAAATGAGAAGATCAATCCCAACAATTCTATTAAAAATACCATTTATATTATGGCTTTTCTGTTGGCTTATCTCTCCATTTGAAATCAGAGGATTCTATTATGAAAACCTTACTTATAAGTATTTTACTCCTGTCCATGTTTTAACGGTTGATCCAAAAGAAGATGTGATTGTACCTGTCAGAGCCTCTGGGGATGAAGTAGCTAGAGAAACAGTAACCGTTCTTGCAAAGCGTTACGGCGCAAATGCAGCTGTTAATGGGGGATTTTTTTCCGAACTTACCGGGAAGCCTTCGGGAATTTTAAAAATAAGCCATCATTGGTATGGCACTCCAGTTAAACCAAGAGGGGCAATAGGATGGTCTTTCGGCGGTCAGAGAGTATTAATTGATAGAGTTTTAACCAATTGTCAACTTAAGGATTGCCCCGACAACGATGCCATAGAAGTAATTCCAGCATCTAATCCACCTTACACAACATCTGAAGAATGGAAAGAGCTTGAACATATCGTTGGAGGGACCCCGGTATTAATAAAGAATGGAAATGTAATAGAAGATTTTAGCCCTGAGAAAACTATCGTATCGTTTTTAATCAATAGGCATCCGAGAACAGCTGTTGGAATAAAGGAGAATGGCGAATGGGTTTTTGTCGTTGTTGATGGGAGAATCTATGGTTTTCTTGGAATGACAATGAAAGAACTGGCTGCATTAATGCTTGAGCTCGATTGTGTGGAAGCTTTAAATTTGGACGGAGGGGGTTCATCAACCATGGTGATTGAAGGATCTGTCATCAATGAATCCTGTGGCGAGATCCTAGAGGCTGGCAAGTTCGTCGAGGCAGTTTCCGATGCCATTCTAATCTATTCTCAGGCTCAATGAACCCTGTCGGGCCGGGGACGGTTCTGGGGAGCAACGAATGGACAGATTATGCGAGAATTTTTACGGCTTCGTTCCCCCCATTTCCGGGTCCATTTAATGAATGATCTTCTCATTTTTTCCCTTTCTTATCTCATTCTGTAGCCCACACCAAGGTTTTCGCGAGCCTGCGAGCGAAACCGCAGGTGTGGGAACGATAAAAATTAAAAATAAACCAGGGAACTGGTTCTTCTTTTTTGCTCTTTTTAATCACATGTTTGGTTAAAAAAAGAACAAAAATGAAGAACCAGTCCCTGGTTTGTTTGTGGTCTCGTTTATTCCCACACCTGCGGTTTTGCTCGCAGGCTCGCGAAAACCTTGGTGTGGGCTACAGAATGAGATAAGAAAGGGAAAAAATGAGAAGATCTTTGAAACCAATCGGACGAAATTAAAACAATAGCCGAATTTTTAGGTGCACAAAATAATATCAAAACCCTAAAATAATTCTCATGAACGATCAGTTTCACACTCTTTTGAGAGAAAAGTTTGGGTTGCAGTCTTTCCGTCCTGGGCAGCTCGAGGCCATGCAAGCCCTTTTCAAGCACAATCGCCTGCTCTGCATCCAACCGACAGGCTATGGCAAATCGCTACTCTATCAATTGCCTTCATGCCTTCTTGGAGGCATCACATTGGTGATTTCTCCTCTTCTGGCCCTTATGCGGGATCAAATCGACCAACTCACTCACCGTTTCCACATCAATGCCGCATCATTCAATAGCGATCAAACCGATGAAGAAAATGCAATTGTATATCACAGGATTCTTGCAGGCGAAGTCCAGATCCTCTTCACCTCGCCCGAACAACTCGACAATATTGATCGGTTCAGTTTTCTATTAAGACTTCCTATTTCCCTTTTGGTAATCGATGAAGCCCATTGCATCTCAACGTGGGGGCATGATTTTCGCCCAAGCTACCGCCAGATCCTAAAATTCAGCCAAGAGCTCAAAAGAGCGCATCCGATGCTTAAAGTGCTTGGTCTTACTGCCACCGCTGACGAACGTGTTGAGAAGGACATTGCAGGTCAGCTTTCTTCTGTACAAGAACCTGTCCATGTGTGGCGTGAGAAAATGGATCGTCCTAACATTCACCTTTCTGTTATGCCTGCAGTGGGAATTGCAGCCAAACTCGCTCTTTGCGAAGGTCTTTTATCTAAGCTTACAGGCAATGGACTTATCTATTGCGCTACGCGAGAAAATGCAGAACTCGTTGCCGAATATCTCAAAATCCAAGGCATTTCCATCATCGCTTATCATGCCGGCTTTGAGTCTGAGGAAAAACGTAAAATTCAGATAGCCTTTTCACAAAACTCTTATCGAGTCATTGCAGCGACCACTGCGCTTGGCATGGGGATCGATAAGAAGGATCTCCGTTTTATTATCCATTTCGACTTCCCTGGTTCTATCACAGCTTATTACCAAGAAGTGGGGCGGTCTGGCCGCGATGGACTGAGAGCGGAAGGAATTTTGCTCTACGACAAAGCCGATCGGAAGGTGCAAGACTACTTCATAGATTCTGGATTGCCCACAGAAAAGGATTTTCAAGAGGTCCTGAAGGCTGTGCGCTTGGCGGAAACTCCTCCCAATCTTATGAATATCAAGCGTCTGACAGGCTTACACCCGACTCGAGTGACAATTGTCCTTGCCGAACTCCTCGAACAGGGATTTTTGAAGAAGGAAAGCGTATCTGGTAGGCAAGTCTACAAAATTGACCGTCAGGGTCAGCGACTCGATCTTAGCCGCTATACAAACCAATATGCAGTGAAAACCGGAGAATTGAACAGAATTATCTCTTATGCGGAACAAAGGATCGATTGTCGGATGGCACTTTTGCGACGTGCTTTGGGAGATCCTTCCGCAACAGATTGTGGGCGCTGTGATGCCTGCCAAAAGCAAATGCCCATGGCTGTTCCCGATACAAGCGCTGCGATGCGCTGGCTTTCTCAACGTCCTGTCCCCATTGCAGGCTTTAAAACGGACAACATCTCGCCTGGATTTAGCTTATTCGACAGCAAATTGAGGGTCCCTCTTTTTCTTGGCTTCATGAAAGGACGAGCAGTTACAGAAGAAGTCGATCCTGAAATTCTGACTCTGCTTTTAAAACACGTCAATTCTATTGCTCCTCGGATCGGAGCAATCGTATCACTGCCTTCGAAGACCTGGAAGGCGCAGCAAGGCTTTGCGAGCGCGCTAGCTAAACACCTCAATGTTCCACTTCTGTCTGATCTGCTTGTTTGGTATACATTTCCTGAAAAACGGCAAGGAGAGTTGCTCAACAATGACCAGCGACACCACAACGTCCATGAAAAAATGCATGCTCGTTTGCCAGCTAGAATGCCGCCAGGAGCCCTCATTCTCTTTGACGACTATATCGGCTCAGGTGCAACAATAAAAGAGGCGGCGCGATGCCTGCGTAAAAAGCTCGATCATCCCCTCATTCCAATTACCATCGCTTTTGTGAAGTGGCGTCTTGGCAAACCCGGATTTGTCTAAACAGAGATGGGGATGAGTATGCACCATTAGGGTAAGGCAGGAGTTTTTACCACAGAGGTCACAGAGACAGGGAGAGCTGAGGAGGAGGAGAAGATGGAATAGCTTCTAGCCTTCTCCTCCCCATCTCTGAAAAAAAGGTCTTAGACCAAATAAACAGCAATACATAATGTTGATATACATCCCAAGATTTGCTATCAACATAAACGCCCTTTAGAATAATTGACAACCCATATGCAGCTAGAGCAACTTAAAAAAATTATTGCCAGAGGAGAATCAGAACGTTTAGAATTTAAACGATCTACTGGCCAACGTACAGAAGCCGCAAAAACTGTCTGCGCTTTGTTGAATGGTTCCGGAGGATTTGTTATTTTTGGCGTTTTGGACAATGGAGATCTTGTTGGTCAAAATGTTGCAAGTAAAACATTAGAAGACATCACAGCTGATCTAAAACGCATTGATCCGCCTGTATTTCCCGAAATCATCACTGTCCCTCTTCACGAAGATAAAGAAGTGATTGTTATTCGAGTACATGGTACACAGGGGGTTTATACTTTTGATCACCGTCCATATTTGCGTCATGCTTCCACAACTCAAATTATGCCTAAAGTGGAATATGAACGGAGATTAATTACTTATCTACATGCTACACGTCGATGGGAAAACGAGCCATGTCCAGAATCAATAAAAATAAGTGATCTTGATGAAGACCAGATTTTTATGACTCTTCAAACAGCTATTAGCATGGGCCGAATAGATAAACCACAACATGTTGATATCGAGTCTATACTTCTAGGATTCAATTTAATTTATGAGGGGAGACTACTTAATGCAGCAGTAGCATTATATGGCAACTCTCCAAAGCTCCAATCTCTATACCCTCAGTTATCTATTCGATTAGCGCGATTTAGAGGCGAGAATCGTCTTGGTGAATTTCTCGATAATCGTCAGTATTGGGGTAATGCCTTTAGCATCATGAAGAGAGCGGAAACGTTTTTGCTCGATCATATGCCAATTGCTAGTAGAGTCGTACCTGGAAAAACCCGAAGAGAAGATTATCCAATGTATCCTCCTCTAGCCATACGAGAAGCCACTGCTAATGCTATTTGTCATAGAGATTATTCATTCGCAGGCGACTCCGTTACATTTGCTCTATACAATAACCATCTAGAAATCACTAACCCTGGTGCTTTTCACTTTGGAATTTCTCCTGAGAAATTAACAAAACCCCACCCCTCTCGCCCATGGAATCCTCTCATGGCTGAAGTATTTTATAGGGCAGGAATCATCGAAAAATGGGGCACAGGAACGCTCAATATCCTAACTTGGTGTCAGATAAATGGAAACCCCCCGCCTAAATGGGAAGAACAATCAGGGTATGTTACTTTAGACTTCTTTCCTCAACAAATAATAGTGGAGCCAACGTCTAGATTAGAAGCCGCTCCAGTTCACACAGTATCGCTCAGAGAAAACATTCTTGAAGCCCTTAAAAACAATCCTCTTTCCATGCAAGAAATCGCAAAACAATTAGGGTATACACATATTTCTCGACCCTTAAAAACAGCTATAAAGGAAATGCTCGGTGATAAAATTATCTCCTATACCATTCCTGAGATGCCTAGAAGCAGCATGCAAAGGTACCAGTTAACTAGTCAAGAATCAACTTCTGTGCCCTTGTCCGTGCCCTTGTCCGTGCCCTTGTCCGTGCCCTTGTCCGCTGGGCCTACATTACAGCTATCACCAACACTTACGAGTGCTATTTCTCTTAAAGATCGTGTTCTTAAACTTCTGAAAAATAACAATCTTTCTAGAGCAGAAATCGCAGAACTACTTGAGTATAAAAATATTCCAGGAGCACTTAACAGGGTTTTAAGTGAGCTGCTTAAAGAAAAATTGATCACCTGTACTATTCCAAAAAAGCCGGGAAGAAAAGCAAAAATATATCAATTAACGAGAAAATTCCATAGAGATTAGGGTTTTTGATGGCAGAAGAAAACTAGAAGTTCAGCTATCAAATGATAAACATGGGCCCAGAGGAGAAAAAATTCTTGAATTTTATGCTCAAAACAAAACGCCGGGGGCTCATCGGATCTTTTGGTATTATGGTCCCGGAAAAAAAAGAAATAACAGTTGTTGCAATTACCCCTCATCCATAAAACAGTACTGCGGAGTTTGCACAATTTGGCAATTCTGTTGAATTGATTATAAATACTGAAGACGTCTTCGTTCAGGATGCCTAGCTCGCGATCGAGCCAAAACGCGGCATGACAAGGCGGATGAGTGATGATCATCCTGAGATTTCAAGAGACCGTGAACTTTAGATCCAATCCGCGGAAATGAACTTACAGGGATTGAGCTGAGTGCATACTGTTGTGATAAACAATCTCTATATATTTCTTGAGCAGCCTCATCGAAATCAACAATTGTTCTCATTTCCCTTACATCTAATTTAAAATTACCCCCAAAACATGCATTTGCAATTCTAGGGGAAACGCAAGGTGTTAAGAATATGACAAGATTTATTGGTAGAGAAAAGGAATTTGATTCGCTAAAGGGACTGCTCCGGAAAAAGAGAGTTCCAGTCTTGTTGTGATTCGTGGACGACGAAGGATCGGAAAAAGTCGTTTAGCTGAACTGCTAAAGACGACACCTGATCGGCTATGATTTTTTTTCAACAGGCTGTTAAGGAAGCATCTACACATTATTAAATTTATTCCATAAGGCTTTTTTAAACCATATAGGCATTAGATCTGTTTTCATTTCTAGGTGTTTCCCATCTGTGATTTCTGCTAACCAGATATGTTCATGAGTTGAGTTATCAAAGATATAGGAACGATTGGTAAATAAAACTGCCTGCATTAATAAATCAAGGGAGCGTTTATACCGACTTACTATTTTATCTTCTGGCACGGAATGACCACCCATCTTTACACGATTATGGACTCGTGAGATATTAATCGAAGGGTCTTCAGTTGCAACATAATAGAGATAGGTTCGATAACCTCTTGCCTGTGCTTTCTGAAGTTGTTCAACCTTATCGGGGAAAGACATCACAGTTTCAAATGTGAAAGATTTTGAGCATTCAATGAGCTTGTTACGGATAAAGTCTGCAGCAACTGATGCAAAGTAAGCATTGACTCCTACATCATGAAAAATTAATTTCCCATCATTAAAACGCAGACTAACTGCATCATCTAGCAAATTCGCTGCTTCATGGAATGTTCAACCTTTGACCACGAGTGACAGGAGTTGGTAGGGGGAGTTTTTTGATAAATTTTCGCTTTCCATCAGGAAAAACTTCGACGAGTTTTCCGTTATCACTTATTAGTACACTATTGCCGAATGCCAAGGCAGCCCAATATGCCTGCTTGAAAGCTACTTCAGCGAGTTCTGGAATGTGTTCTTCAAGAAAACACATGGCTTCTTCACTAAGTGTCATAATCCGCAACTCCTAACAAATTAATCGTTTTGCAACCTGTAATTATTTTTCTACCTCGGAGGTCATAAAGAACAGAATAATGAATTCTGAAACCCCTTGAACAATGTTACTGATGTTAACACATTTTCTGTGTTAATTTTAACACGTTTTCTGTGTTGATTTAAAGCTTTGAAGATTTTTTAGCGCGAATTGTTCATCCTTCTTCGACGGAATCTGCTAGGATTGTTGCTTTGTTTTGGTAGACTTCGAATACGCCGCCTGTGATTTGATACGTATGTTCCGTGTCATCTGGCAGTATCACTTTCACTTGTCCTTTTTCCAAGGTTGAAATCATCGAAGCATGATCGGTAAGGATTTGGAATGACCCAATCGTTCCAGGAGCGGTTACCGAATGCACTTCTCCCAAAAACACTGTCTTTTCTACAGAAAGAATCTTTAGCGTAAACATCAACTCTGTTTCTCCGCGCTCTCTAAGACTTCATCAATTGTTCCTGTCATATAAAACGCTTGCTCTGGGACATGGTCCAATTCCCCTTCCACAATCATTTTAAATCCTCGAATCGTGTCCTTCAATTTAACATAGCGCCCTTGACGTCCTGTGAAGCTTTCGGCTACGAAAAATGGTTGGGAAAAGAATTTTTGGACTTTGCGCGCTCGACTCACAATCAACCTATCTTCAGGAGAAAGTTCATCGAGACCTAAGATTGCGATAATATCTTGCAGATCCTTGTAGCGCTGAAGCACTTTTTGCACTTTAAAGGCCAATTGATAATGCTCTTCACCTACATAGGAAGGGTCTAAAATATGGGAAGAGGATGCCAATGGATCGACAGCAGGATATAGGCCAAGTTCTGCGATTTGCCTCGACAGTGAAACTGAGGCATCCAAGTGGGTGAATAAGCTTGCTGGGGCGGGATCGCTATAATCATCAGCAGGAACATAAATGGCCTGCACCGATGTTATAGAGCCAGATTTTGTTGAAGTAATCCGCTCTTGAAATTGCCCCGTTTCTGTGGCAAGTGTGGGCTGATATCCCACTGCAGAAGGCATTCTTCCCAACAAGGCTGAAACCTCCGACCCTGCTTGCACGAAGCGGAATACATTATCGATGAAAAGCAAGACATCTTGATTTTGGGTATCTCTAAAATACTCTGCAATGGTGAGTCCTGTCAAACCTACCCTGAGTCTGGCTCCAGGGGGTTCATTCATTTGACCAAATACTAAGCAAGTCTTAGAAAATACGCCTGACTCTTTCATTTCGAGCCATAAGTCATTTCCTTCTCGAGTTCTTTCTCCAATTCCACAAAACACAGAATATCCTCCATGCTCTGCAGCAATATTTCTGATGAGCTCCATAACAATTACTGATTTTCCTACGCCGGCACCGCCAAAAAGACCCACTTTTCCCCCTTTTTGAAAAGGTGACAGCAAATCGATGACCTTGATGCCTGTTTCGTAAAGATTGGCTTGCACTAGTTGTTGATCAAGGGGTGGTGGAAGTGCATGGATTGGCATACGAGGGGCTTGCGCGGAAACAGGGGGTTGTTTATCGATGGGCTCTCCAAGGACGTTAAAGATTCTCCCGAGGACTTCTTCTCCTACTGCCACAGTAATTGGTGCGCCCGTGTCTACTGCTTTCATTCCTCTGACGAGGCCATCAGTCGTAGAAAAGGCGATGCAGCGAGCAACATGGTCTCCGATGAGCATGGAGACTTCTGCGGTGAGGTCTATGCCGCGGGCTTCATCTATGATTTTAATGGCGTTATTAATGTTAGGGAGGTAATCCTTTGGAAATTCAATATCGATTGTCGGCCCTATCACTTGTTTAATGAAGCCTGTATTTTCCTTATTTTCCATGATTCTTCCTTTTATAAGGCTTCTGCTGCGGAAGCAATTTCGAGAACTTCTTTTGTGATGCTTGTTTGTCGTTGTTTATTTCTTTCAAGCACGAGTTTTTCTTTAAGATCTTGTGCATTTTTTGTTGCAGCGCGCATGGCACAAACTCTTGCAGCCAATTCACTTGCGTAGGCTTGATTTAATATGTTATGGATTTCCCCCAAAATATAGTGTGGAAGCAATTTTACCAATAGCTCTTCGATGTCAGGTTCAAAAATATAATCTCTATTTTGCAACACATTTTTCTCAGGAACGAGTGTGATGGGTAATAATTGTTCCGTCATTACTTTTCGGGAAAATATAGTCAGGTGTTGTGTATATATTAACCAAATAGATTTGTATTGCCCATGTAAGAATTTATCAATCAAAAATTTAGAAAGAGTGTCGACGACAGGTAATTCTATTTTTCCGCCCCAGTCGGGAATTGCATTAATTACAGG
This sequence comes from Chlamydiota bacterium, assembly GCA_013288825.1. Classification (GTDB taxonomy): domain Bacteria; phylum Chlamydiota; class Chlamydiia; order Chlamydiales; family Parachlamydiaceae; genus JABDBC01. The sequence goes on along the minus strand of JABDBC010000011.1, from coordinate 22,299 downwards.
CCATTTTTTTCTTTTAAAGTGGTCGATTGCTTTGCGTCCAAAAACTATTAAATCGACATCATTCGGAGAATGATCCTTTAAAAAGGCCTCGACTGTACTGAAGATATTATTATTATAGGCTCCGCACAAGCCTCTGTCGGTGCCGATGACAATGACTGCTATCCTCTCAGCTTTCCCTGGACGAAATAATGGATAATTGGGTTCTGTATTGGTTGCAATAAGTCTGCCGACAATTTGTTGCAGCTGCAGCACAAATTGGGATGTATGGATAGCTTTAGCATGCGCTTTTTGAAATCTTGCTGCAGCGATCATTTCCATCGATTTTGTGATCTGCTTGATATTATCGACAGAGTGTATGCGGCGTCTAAGCTCTTTTAAGGTAGCCATCACTAACCTTTGGGGGCATGTTCTAAAACAAAACGGGTTTTGTATTCTTTTGCACGTTTTTCTATTGCTTCAGCATGATCCTGATCGAGATCCTTTGTTTCTGCAATGAATCTGGGGATGTCAGGATATTCTTTTTCTAGATGCTTCAGGAAGCCTTCGATAAAACCTTTAACTTGATCGATCGGCATGTCATCTAATAAACCTTTTGTTCCTACAAAGATGGAAATGACTTGAACTTGCAGGGGCTCTGGTTTCAACTTCCCTTGCTTCAAAACCTCAACCATCCGCTCTCCGCGAGTAAGCTGTGCTTTTGTTGCTTCGTCCAATTCAGATCCAAACTGAGCAAATGCTGCGAGCTCTCTGTATTGTGCTAAATCAAGTCGCAGGCTCTGGGCCACTTTTTTCATGGCTTTTGTTTGTGCTTTTCCACCGACTCGGGATGCTGAAAGGCTCACATTGACTGCAGGTCGTATTCCTGCAAAAAACAGATCCGATTCCAAGAAGATTTGTCCATCAGTAATCGAAATCACGTTTGTGGGGATGTATGTGGCAACATCACCCGCTTGGGTTTCAATGACAGGTATGCCCGTTAAGGAGCCGCTTCCAAGCTCTTTGCTCAGTTTTGCAGATCTTTCCAGCAGGCGTGCGTGCAAGTAAAAAATATCCCCAGGATAGGCTTCACGGCCAGGAGGACGCCTGAGCAGCAACGCAAGCTGTCGATATGACTGTGCATGCTTTGAAAGGTCGTCATAAAAACAAACGGCATGTTGTCCTTTATACATGAAGTATTCCCCCATGGCTGTACCAACGTAGGGGGCCAGATATTGCAAAGAAGCTGGAATAGAAGCAGGGGCGGCCACGATAGTTGTGTAGGCCATGGCACCGCGTTCTTCGAGAAGAGCGACGATGTTGGCAATGGTGGAGGCTTTTTGTCCTATTGCAACGTAGATACAGCGGACGCCTTGTTCTTTTTGATTGAGAATTGTATCCAGAATGAGGGCAGTCTTTCCTGTTTGACGGTCGCCGATGATAAGCTCTCGTTGACCTCGTCCGATAGGCAGAAGGGCATCAATGACTTTTACTCCGGTTTGAAGAGGTTCACACACAGGTGTTCTGTCGACAACTTGAGGAGCATGCCATTCGATGGGACGTGTTTCGGTGCTATTGAGCGGTCCTTTTCCATCGAGCGGGCGTCCCAGCGGGTCGACGACGCGTCCTAAAAGTTGTTCTCCAACAGGTGTAGAGATGATTTTTCCAGTTCTTTTAACAATTTCTTGTTCTTTAATTTTTTCATCGCCGCCGAAAATAATGATGCCGACGCTATGGGGTTCTAGGTTTAGGACCATTCCTTTGGAGCCGCTTTCGAATTCGACGATTTCAGACATCATGACATCGTCGAGGCCCCACACTTCGGCGATACCGTCGCCGACTTGGATGACTCTTCCGATTGATTCGAGCTTAACTTTGTCGTCGAAATGTGCAATTTCTTGTTCTAAGACCCATGAAATTTCGTCAGCATTGAATCGCATATCTATTTCCTTTCCAAGCTTTCTTGAAGACGATTTAGCCTAGTTTTAAGGCTATAATCCAACATTTTATTATTAGAAAACATTAAAATCATTCCGCCGATAATTTTGCGGTTAAGTTCCTCGTAAAGATCGATTTGTTTACCAAAGGCGCCGGAGATTTTAGTTTTTAGGGCTCGTTTATCGCGATCATCAGCAGTTTCTGCGAGGACGAGTTTGACATCGAGGATCCCTTGTTCATCGCGAACTCTGCGTGAGAACTTCTGAACGATTCTTGATAAAAGGTTCATTCGATTCATCTCGAGCAATTTTTTCAAAAATGCGGAGACAATCGGATCGAGTTCCTCGCCAAAGAGGCGTTTTATGATATTTTGTTTTTCGTGATGGCCAATTAAAGGCGAATATAAAACCGTTTCAAGTTTGGGGTGTTCTTGAATAGTTTTCAGGACCATTTGAAGGTTGCTCAAATATCTTTCAGCGTCATTTGGTTTTATGGATAATTCATAAAGAATATTAGCGTAAAATGTGGGCAGAGCGTGCTCATTCATTTAAAATCTGCCTCAGCTACATATTGAGCAATTAACTCTTTTTGCCGATTAGAATCGAGATCTTTCTTAAGGACAGCTTCGGTAGCCTTCATGGTGAGTTTGATGATATCTTCTTTTAACTCTTGCTTTGCCTTAACGATTTCATCCTTTGCCGCAATGTGTGCATTGCCGATGATTTCACGCCCTTTTTGATGAGCTTCTTGTTCAATTTGTTTTGCAATAGCACGCCCTTTTTGCACCTCTTCTTGGCTAAGCTTTTTCGCTGTGGCTTCAATTTGGTCCAGCTTTTCTTCATAGCTCCGTTTCAAGGAATCGGTCTCTTTTTGCTGCCATTCGATGGCAGCAAATTCGCTCCGAATTCTCTCTTCGCGTTCCTCCATCAGATCGAGCAGGGGTTTCCAAGCAAAACGTTTGAGAACCCATAGCAAGATCAGGAAGGCAATAATCTGAGCGACGATCTGTCCAACTTCAATATTCATAATTGAATTGCTTTAACCTGTTTTGCCCAAAGTAATAAAAAATACGATCAAAGCATATATTGTAAGTGCTTCGATCAAGGCAGCGCCTATGATTAGAATGGTAAGAATCTTACCAGATGCTTCAGGTTGGCGTCCAAGAGCTTCCATAGCACCTTTGACAGCTAAACCTAAGCCTATTCCTGATCCAAATGCAGCTAACCCCACTGCTAGGGGAGCTGAAAATGCAAATGCAGACCCATAATCCATAATACTTCCTTTAATGAGAGGTTTCTTTATGTGGGATAGACAAAAGGATATAAACAGCACTTAATAACGTAAACACAAGTGCCTGCATCACGCTCGTTAACATCCCTAAAAACATAAAAGGGATTTGTAAAGGCAAACCAGCATCAACAGGCAACTGAAAAAAGCCAAATGCGACTACTCCCAGTAGCGTAAAATATCCAATTAAAGCTTCTTCTCCCATAATATTTCCAAATAAGCGGAGCGAAAGAGTAATTGGCCTAGAAATTTGTGTCAATAGCTCGATGGGAAACATCATGGGCACCATAATCCAGCCAAGAGTGTCTTTTGGGGAACCTGCAAGATGATAAAGGAATCCAAAAAATCCCATGTTTCTAATGTTTAGATATTGCACAAGCACGAAAACGCAAAGCGCAAGGGCAATGGGGATATTAAGACTGGCCGAGGGAGCTCTCATCAAGGGTACTAAGCCAAAGAGATTCATTGCCAGGATGTATATGAAGAGCGTTCCTAGAAAGGGAATATACTTTTTTCCATCAGCTCCAAGAATTCCATTTATTACATCTGTTAGCATCTCAGTCATGATTTCTAGGCAGTTCTGAAGTCCGTGGGGAATCATCGATCTCTTACGAATTCCATAGCGGAAAACAATGATGACAAACGCAGCAATGATCACTGAAAAAATAATGTTTTCCCAATCCTCCAGAATAAAAGCCCAAGGAGCGTCGGCATGTAGTTTATGCAAAAGGGAAATGATATTGGGTGGCTCGTTGAGCGCAGAAGCAATGAAATTGCGAGTCATAGAGTTAAGCCCTTAGGGATCTTCCCCAAAATTTTTGATGATTCTATAGCATTCTCTAATTCCACTCAATATTCCCAAAGCGAGGAAAATGTACATTAAATAGGGTTCTGTATTGAACTTTTTATCTAGCCATGTTCCCAGGGCCCATCCTAGGACAGGTGGGACAGCCAAGGTAAACGGGATGATCACAAACGCTGCAATTTGCTGAGGGGTATTTACCTTTTTGTCCATTAATTCGCGATTATCAGCAATTACCGATTTTTGTAAAGGAAGAAAAAAAACACATGGATGGGCAGGTGTGCGAGCATTGAACATCAGGCTAAGTCCGGAGGTCCGGAGACGTCTTGGAAGAAAAGTAACAGGATATGCAGGATCGCAAGCGGCAGGATAAGAAGGATAGCAAGCATCCTCTCTTTAAAGGATGAAATATGAAGGCTGAAGGATGAATTCTGCTATACAATTGCTCTTCTTTATCCTTCAGCCTTCATATTTCATCCTTTAAAGAGAGGATGCTTGCTATCCTTCTTATCCTGCCGCTTGCGATCCTGCATATCCTGTTACTTTTCTACTCAGAGGTTTTCTGCCTGAACCCGATGGTCGCACACCTGCACATCGGTTGTTGCTTTTGTTTGTTCTAGATTGTAATTCGGCGAGAGACTATAATGCTGGGGTATTATGCCTGTAGATGCTTTTAAAATTTACACCGAACAGCTTCGCGATGGTCGCGTTGAGACCATTACGGAAACGTTTGCTTCCGATTTTCTCGATGTCAATGAGGAAGATTTGACATTTACCAAACCTGTATTAGTTGAGGGTGAGGTTTATTTGGCAGGCGAAGATTTGATTTTGCATTTTGAAATCAAAACTTTTGCAAACATCCCATGCTTGATATGCAATGATAAAGTGCTAGTAGAAGTATATGTTCCGAATTTTTATCACGCAGAACCGCTGGAACAAATTAAACACGCTGTTTTTGACTTTCGAGAATTGATCAGAGAGGCGATATTATTAGAAACGCCTTCCTTTGCCGAGTGCAATGGAATGTGTTCAAAACGGAAAGAGATTAAAAAGTATTTAAAAGAATCAGGCAAAGATGAGGGCTATCGCCCCTTCGCAGACTTAAAATAAAGGAGTTATCATATGGCAGTTCCTCGTAACCGCACATCAAATGCACGCAAAAACTCGCGACGTGCCCATCATGCTAAAACACCAAAACAATTTTCTGAGTGTCTAAATTGCAAGGCACCAAAATTGTCCCATGTTACTTGTTCATCATGCGGAACTTATAAACGTTCAGAGCCTGTTAGCAAGCCTTAATCAAGGAGAATCAGTTGCGAATCGGCGTCGATTTAATGGGGAGCGATAATTCCCCGTTTGCTTTCTTCGAAGCGCTGGTAACAGCTAAGCATTCGATTGATCCTGCCTTTACTTTGGCGGTCATTGCTACCTATTCTGTTGTCCATGAAATTAAGCTGAAATATCCCGATTTGAAAGGTTTTGAATTCTTTCCTGTTTCAGACACCATTGGAATGGAGGATGACCCTCTCATCTCCGCTCGTAAAAAGGGCTCTTCTATTGCTGTCGGAATCCGTCTATTAAAAAAGCGATATCTCGATGCATTTATTTCAGCAGGCAATACTGGGGCTCTAATTACGAGCGCCACTTTGCAGCTGCCGCGACTTCCAGGGGTGCGTCGACCTGCTTTGTTAGCGCTATTACCTACACTTACAGGCACAGTGGCAATTTTGGACATTGGCGGGTCGGTAACATGCCGTGCAGACCATCTTGTACAGTTTGCATATATGGGGGCGGCATTCCAAAGCTGCAATCAAGGAATAGAGCGCCCTTCTGTGGCGCTGCTCAACATCGGAATTGAACCCCAGAAAGGCAATTCAGCAGTCCGAAAAGCATACCAAATCTTGTCTGATACTTCAAACCGCGTTCCTTTAAATATGAATTTTGTGGGCAATGTCGAGGGCAGGGAGGTTTTTCAGGGGGGCGTTGACGTTATTATTACGGATGGATTTACCGGAAATGTTTTGCTAAAGGCCAGTGAGGGAGTCTCTTCATTTATTTTTAGTCATATTGAGGAGATTTTAAGTGAGAAGCAATGTGATCCTTCGCTTTCTGGTTCATTGCAAAGGCTGAAGAAAGAGTTTAATTATGCAGAATACCCTGGAGCCATTCTTTGCGGAGTAGAGGGATTAGTCGTGAAGTGTCACGGAAGTTCGCCTCCGAGAACACTTGTGAACAGTATTAATGGAGCGATACATCTTGTTAAGCAAAATGTGATCAGCAAACTGAAGATGCAGTTAGAGTTTTTATGCGGCCAAGATGACTCGAACATCCACCGAGTTGCCCCGACTAGAACCTGAATCTAGCGCGTCTACCAATTCCGCCATGGCCGCTTAGACTAGACAGGATAGTGCGCAGATGGCATTTTTTGCAACAGAAGAGTAAATAAACTGAAATTCGGACAGCAATTGTGGGTGATCGGCAACTCCCGCTAAATAGTAAATGGACATGGACGGTAATGGACTGTAATGGACCGTAGTGGACTGTAATGGACGATACTATATTGTCCATTACAGTCCATTACAGTCCACTACGGTCCATTACAGTCCATTACCGTCCATGTCCATTTACTATTTAGCGGGAGTTACGCGTACAATCTTTCGTTCATGCTGCGGCCGCCGTTGGCAAACATTTAAGAATTAATATGATTTAAAAATAGGGAGTAGGTAGCATGAACTACATAGCACTCATCCATAAGGAAGAGAATTCTGATTATGGTGTTAGCTTTCCCGATTTTCCTGGATGCATATCCGCAGGAGAAACATTAGAACAAGCAAAATCAATGGCTCAGGAAGCCGTTATTAACCATATCACCATACTCAAAGAAATGAACGAACAAGTGCCAGCTCCAACAACTCTGGAAGAAATTATGTCATGCCCTGAAAATCGATCTGCGATTGCATTCCTTGTTGAGGTGCCTTCTAATCATACCGTGCGCATCAACATAACGCTTCCAGAAGATGTTTTGAATATTATTGATCGTAGAGCGAGAAGATTGCATCTTAGCCGCTCTGCTTTCTTGGCAGAAGCTGCTCTACACTTCGGAAAGCATTCCGGAAATAACCTCAAAACTGCATAAATCAATCAAAAACTCCTTGCAAATTTGAAGTCCTACCTATAAATTGCAAGGTATATGCATTATTTACGCCGTCACATCGAAAAGCAAATTCTTGATTCCGCGAAATATTTTAAAGCCATTTTATTATTGGGGGCCCGTCAAGTTGGCAAAAGCACTTTGCTATCTCATTTATTTCCCCACCTGAAAGTTATTGTATTCGATCCCATCCAAGATATTTATGGTGCTCGTCAGGACCCTGATTTATTTCTAGAATCTTTTCCTGCGCCGCTCATCTTAGATGAAGTCCAGTATGTACCTGAGCTACTTGCTGCTTTAAAAAGAAAAATGGACAAGAGCGAGTTGAAAGGTCAATATTTTTTAACAGGGTCCCAGAATTTAAGTATGTTGCGTACCATTGCAGAGAGCATGGCAGGTCGAGTTGGAATCTTTCATCTCGATAATTTCACACCCCAAGAAATATTGGGAAGAGGCAATCAAAATGGATGGATCCTGGATTACTTAGAAAATCCAGAATCCTTTTATCTTGGCAGGGAAACCACACCAATAGACTTCCCTCCGCTTGTGGAATTTCTCTTTAGAGGAACATTTCCTGCGACTTTTGATCTACCAACAGATCAAATTCCTCGATATTTCCGATCTTACTTGCAAACTTATATCGATCGGGACGTGCGGATACAAGAAGATATCCGTCAATTGGCTGAGTTTGATCGTTTTTTGGGAATCATTGCCTCACTAACCGCTCAAGAGATCAATTCATCGCATATTGGCCGTGAAATAGGGGTTTCGCCCAATACTGCGCGCAGATGGCTTGATCTTTTGGTATTTAGTTACCAGTGGACGGAGTTATTGCCTTATCATGGCAATTCTATTAAACGAATTAGCGGGAAAAAGAAAGGATATTTCAAAGATACTGGTTTTGCATGCTATTTGCAGAAAATGGACACTCCAGCAACATTGGCTGTGAATCCTAAACTTGGATCTCTCTTCGAAACTTGGGTGGTTAATTACATTTCGCAACAGTTTGCCACGATGCCTGTCGTCCCTAATATTTATCATTGGAGAACTGTTGGGGGAGCGGAAGTTGATCTTATCATCGAATGGAGAGGTAAATTGTATCCTATTGAAATGAAATGCAAATCCAACTTGTCTCGAGGAGATTTGACTGGAATCAATGCTTTTCGTAAAACATATACTGAAGTAATGCCTGGGCTGGTCATTTATGCGGGGGCTAGGTGTTACAAGTTGGATGCAGATACGGTGGCCATCCCATGGAACCTGTTATGAACCCACACTCCTGTCTCCTGCCGTTTCTCTACCCTCTCCGTGGTCTTTGTGGTAAAAAAAATGGCGCTCGTCCCTACCACCATTGTTCGTAAACAGCTTGAAAGAGTTTAGTCGCTCGCGGTCGCCACGCCTCAACAATTGCTTGTGGATCACACAGCAGAGCGTTTTTCACTCCCCAATGCAAATAGTCGTTATAAAGTGGCTGAAAGGGATTTGTCAGGCTTTGCACCATCTTTTCTTCAAAATCCTTCCCTTCGTCTGTTATCAAGTGTGGTATCCATTCTGGGATCAATGGAGAGACATGTTGCAAAGCAGCAAAATAGTACTCAAGATAATCTGTCAATAGACAATCGGGGCTTTCAAAAAACGCCTCTTTGATTGCGCTTTTTTTGCCATTGAGAAAAATCAGATCGGGATTGCAAGGAATCCGGTGCGCTTTTATGACAGCCATGTAAATCAAAAATTCGGGCCATACCTTTGCCAATTCCCCTTTCTCATCCTTGCCGCGTACAATTAATCCTGAGGCACAGACTTCCTGCAATGTGCCCACAATTTGAATTTTCGTTTGATTGTACTCGACACATAAAGGAGGAAGATTCCAACTTCCATTTTCTGATTGTTCCGGTTGTTGGAAGTGATCGGATAAATGAATTTGAAAAATAGATTCTGGAGCGATGTTGTGAGTAGATAACTGCTCCTTTAGTTGTCCAATATCTGTCATGACTTTTTCAATGGAGAGTTGCTTGAAAGGACCCATGGGAAAGCTTCCAGATTTAATTGCCTTTCCTAACAATTCGTCGACAGGATTTTTGAATGCAGCTTTTTTGAACAAGAAGCTCTGCATGTGGGAGACAAGGAATTCCTCTTCATTTTTTAAAATCTTATCTTCAGCTTTATTCAAATAGATCCCTAAACTCTTGTTAAAAAAGGCTTTAATGGGGTTTTTCGCCATTGCTGAGAGGTCCTTAATCGAAAGGGATAGGGTCGGCACAACATTCGCAAGTTGTTGTGGGATAATTTCGAAGCTGGAAACGAAGTTTGAAGGGGTCTTTTTATCTACGTTATAGAAAGCTTTTGCAGCTGAGTAATGGTTTTTGGAAAAAGTGTATATTTTGCTATTTGGAGAAAAATACTGTTTGTCAAATGGATGAAAGGGATGTTCATAAACACAATGTTCTGAGGGTTTGGTCCCTTCCATCAAATATCCGTTATCTAAATAAGAAAGCAGTTCTGTTACTAGTAATGAAGGGGGTTTAGTTTTTCCATCTTCACGCGAACTTCCACAATAAGTGATGATGAGTTTCTTCCTTGTTGATAAAATGGCTTCAAGAAATAGAAAGCGGTCGTAATCAACCTGTGAAGGACAATAATCAGAAGTCTTACTACTTGCAAGCAAGTTTAATGAAGAAACATTTTCATGTCTTGGGTAGTCTCCTTCATCCATTCCCATAAGGACGATGATGTCGGCTGGAATGGCTCTCATGGGAAGCATGGCGCAAAATCGTACCTTATTTAAATCATCTTCTTCATAGCTTTCGATGCCGCGGTTGAGAATCCGTTGAAGATGATGCAAGACAGTGCTAAAGGGCAGCAAAGTTTTCCCTAGCTTGTGCTCAGCCAGACGCAGCTTTTCAAAGCATTGTGTCAAGGCAGTATGGCCCTCCTTGCCAGCATCATCTGATGGGACAAAATAGGCTTTTAAAATGGTGGTTAGATAACTTGACCAGTCGCCTAGAGAGCGTTTTGTGTCATCATTGAGGCGTGCCAGATCCTTGTAAAGGGACCTCATGATTTCGATCCATTTTCCCAATAGGTTGGTTTGTGTAAATTCTGTTTCTATTGGTGAAATGTCATGGGATGAAGATGCTGTCATTGCCATTCCATACAGGAGCCGTTCTAAAGCTTCTTCCCATGTTCCTTGGGGGGCATTCTCAACCATTCCATGACGGCAATGATTTTTCTGTAAGAAGGCATCGCGATGCCCGGCATTGACTCCCCAGCGTATGTCGGCCTGTTGGACCCATTTTCGGATCTGTTGTAGCTCTTCCATATTCAGTTGATGCTGCTTTTGAAAATGGGGAAAATCAAACAATTTTAAAATCGAGTTGGCATCCCAACGTCCAGACGAGAGCTCAACGAGGTGTAGGAAAGCTTTTACAAGTGGATTTTGAGTCTGTGTCGACAAATCGAAAATCTGTGCTTTCAGAGAGCTTTCAGGGTCATTAAAGACAGCATCGATGTGAGGAGCGTATTTTTGTATGTCTGGGGTCATGACAAGAATGTTACTTGGACTTACTGCATGATTGCCTGATGACATTTTTTGGAGAGCTTTAATCAGGATATCTTGCAGGATTTGCACCTCTCGCATGGTGGTTGCGGCTCGATGCATTTGCAGAGAGTCATCTTCTTGAGATAGGACGATCTTTTCTTTAGATGGCTTGCGAAGTAATAGAAGGTCGGTTTGAATGGCTTGCAAAAGAGTTAAGGGCTCATTGGAACAAAAATAATCGACGTTGTCGAAGAGGAGATTTTCATATTCAGGATAATCCAATACGGATTTTGGAAGTAAATATTGCTCTTTTGTAATCGAAGGAGTTTCTTCTACCAACTTCACCATTTCGCGGCCCAGCTTGCCAAAATTCGCCAGAAGGGGGTTGTTGTCGCTGAGATAGCCCTGCAAATCTCTCAATTGATTTTCAGGTACCTTTTGATGTTTCAAAAATGTGCGCATTCTTTTGCTTTCAAAATCGGTAAGCAGATCACTCCAGAATTGCAAGCATGGAGATAACAAATAGTATGAAATTGGGAGGTGTTTTGAAAGATTTGTGAAAAATTGATGAAATAGATTTGGCAAATGGCTGATAGCAAAAAGATGAATCTGAACATCCGTTCGGGAAAAAGAGGGTTTAGGCTGTTTTTTAATCCGATCGATAAAGCTGTAAGAAGAGTCCCATCGGGAGTAGATGCGCTTCCAAAGCAGCGGCTGCCATTGTTCCTGTTCCTCCGATTCCCACTGGGAGAGCAAATCCTTTCCATATTTTCCATACTTTACAAATAGATCATTTAGCAAGTCGGAAAGGCCTGCCAGACGGCGATCTCCTTTTTGAGGTATCGTCGTGGCATGAGGAGGGATTTTTAAATAATCAAATAGAGGTTGCCAAATATTTGTTTCATTAATTGAAAATGTTTCACGAGCGGCAACAAGGGTGCGTATTTCACATTCGATAGCTAGGGAGAGTTCAAAGGGATTCAATTGCTTAAGAGGGGCATCGAGTATTGTGACGTCTTGAAGTTTTTGGAAGAGGTTGTCCAGATGGCAGATTTCAAATCCTGTTGCGATTCCAATTTCAGGGTCTTGAGCCATGAGCATCGTTAACCAAGACTTCATAGCTGGACTTGGTACAGCGATCAGACGGCGGGAAAATGGAGGATGGGAGCAAGCGAAGAGTTGAGCTTTGAGATCGTGATAGAGAGCTTCTGTTTGGTTGCTAAAAAAAAATTGCATGTGTTGGTTTAAAACTTCAGATCGGGATTCGTAAAGGCTCTTTTTTTCAACCTTATTTAGTTATGCTTGCATTGTAGCTTACGAGGGTTTAAACCACAACTTTACAGGGAATTGCAAAAATATGATTGGCAATTTCTGCTGCCAATAAAGAACTGGTTCGCCTTTACTGGATAGTTGGTAAAACAATTGTCGAAAGACAGGAAAACAGTGGGTGGGGCAGTAAATTTATCGATAAATTGACAAAAGATTTGCAAAATGAGTTTCCTGGAATAGAGGGTTTTTCAAGACGTAATGTATTCAGGATGAGAGCGTTTTACCGTGCATATAAATTAGTGCCACCCGCAGTGGCACAATTAAGCGAGGTTGAACATCTTGGCGTCTTAGCTCAAATCCCTTGGAGTCATAATGTTGTTTTAATGGAAAAACTAGATAGTCTCGATGAGCGTATGTGGTACGCAAATAAAACCTTAGAGCATGGTTGGAGCCGTGATATGCTCACTACATGGATAGACTCGAAACTACATAAGCGAGAAGGTAAAGCGATCACGAACTTCAAGACCACTCTACCTGCTCCACAGTCAGATTTAGCACAGCAAACATTAAAAGATCCGTTCCTGTTTGATTTTTTAACTTTACATAAAGATCATTTAGAAAAGGATCTTGAAGATGGGCTGGTGAACCATATTCAAAAGTTCTTATTGGAACTTGGGCAAGGTTTTGCCTTCATGGGAAGACAATACCAAATTAATGTAGAAGGCGACCCATACCACCTTGACTTGCTCTTTTATCACGTCAAACTGCGAGCCTTTGTGATAATTGAAATTAAAGCCCGTGCATTCAAGCCTGAGGATGCAGGTCAGCTTAATTTCTATCTTTCGGCTGTGGACGATGCATTAAAACAGCCTGGAGATAACCCAACAATTGGGATCTTATTATGTAAAACAAGAAAGAAAATCAAAGCTGAATATGCTTTTCGGGATATTAACAAACCAATGGCAGCAATTGAATACGAGACAATGCTAACACAGGCACTCCCTGAAGATCTCAAGTCAAGTTTGCCAACCATTAAGGAAATCGAAGAAGAATTAGAGAAGGACGCAAAAGATGGATGAGGTTATTTTCAAGAACCACTTTTATATTTTCGAGTGTCTCTGAATCGACTAATTCTATTTTATTAATTCATCTAGATTACCAGTCATTTTTGTCATTAAATCCATCTCCAATCATTGCATGTTCCCATTCCCTAGACTCTTCATTTCTTTTCTCGTCCTTAGCAGCGAGCTTATACTGCTCTTCTAATGACATTTTTTTATATTTAAGTTTTTCTACAATTGCTTCAGTGGTAGGGGTTGATTTAAGCATTGGGATCAATCCCCATTGCTTTCCAGAATTCATCAAGTGTCTCATAGCTTTCAAGCTTGCCTTTTCTAGATTCTTTCAAAGCTTCAATAGTTTCAGCATTTGGTTCGTGAGTTCGAGTACAGGGCATTATCTCTCTCACAGAAGTCAAAAGAAATTCACTGATCGTCATGTGTTTTTTTGCGGCTAGCATTTTAATATAGGTTCTTTCATCTAACGAACACTCGACAGTTAATCTGACCTTTTCACGATGGTGATGGGCATTTGCACTCATAACTTCTCTCCTTGGTTACGCCTTTATTATAGCTGTCATTGTATTTTATGTAAATACGTAAACTACAACTTTATGACTTCAAATTGCAATTGAAAAGCTGAACAAAGAAGTTGAGATTTACAAAAAAATGGGAGAGAATTACATTCAAGAGAAGGGAACGAGGGAAGAGTTGATCATTTCCCCGCATTCCCCGATCTCTTCATACTAAAAAGTGAGTAATCCGATGTTTGATAAATTTACCAATCGAGCAAAGCAAGTGATTAAACTGGCGAAGCGCGAAGCTCAACGGTTGAATCACAACTATCTTGGGACAGAACACGTTCTGCTCGGATTACTGAAGTTAGGTCAAGGGGTCGCTGTCAATGTGTTGCGAAACCTGAATATCGACTTCGACACCGTACGCAGTGAAGTCGAAAAGCTGGTGGGATATGGACCTGAGATTCAAGTTTATGGCGACCCGGCTCTTACGGGTAAGGTAAAAAAAGTCTTCGAATATGCCAACGAAGAGGCCGCAAATTTAAATCACAATTATGTTGGCACTGAGCACCTACTTTTGGGATTACTCAGACAAACCGATGGCGTTGCTGCGCAAGTATTGGAAAATCTAAATGTCAATTTAAAAGAAGTTCGTAAAGAGGTCTTGAAAGAACTTGAAACATTTAATCTGCAACTCCCCCCCATAGGTGGTCCACCGCCAGGTGCAATACCTCCAAGTGCTTCTTCCGGGCAATCACAGGGCAAAACGTTTGAGAAAAATGGACATGGCAACTCCGGTTCCGACAAGATGCCAGCGCTAAAGGCTTATGGACACGATCTTACTGAAATGTGTCGTGAAGGAAAAATGGACCCCGTCATTGGACGTAAGGATGAGGTCGAACGGCTCATTTTGATTCTCTGCAGAAGAAGAAAAAATAATCCAGTATTAGTTGGGGAAGCAGGGGTAGGAAAGACAGCGATCGTTGAGGGGTTGGCCCAGGCGATTGTGAGAGGTGAAGTTCCTGATAATTTACGCAAAAAGCGTCTTATTACGCTGGATCTACCGCTGATGATTGCGGGGACGAAATATCGAGGGCAATTTGAAGAACGCATTAAAGCTGTCATGGATGAAATTAAGAAGAATGGAAATATTCTTCTGTTCATCGATGAGTTGCATACAATAGTCGGAGCAGGAGCTGCAGAAGGGGCTATTGATGCATCAAACATTTTGAAGCCAGCGCTTTCTCGCGGTGAAATTCAGTGTATTGGAGCCACAACGATCGATGAGTATCGAAAGCATATCGAGAAAGATGCTGCCTTAGAACGTCGCTTCCAGAAAATTATCGTTCAGCCCCCTACCATTGAAGAGACCATTGAAATTCTGACCGGTTTGAAAACGAAATATGAAGAGCATCATAAGTGCCTTTACGAAAATGAAGCATTAGAAGCTGCTGCGGTTCTTTCGGATCGCTACGTCCACGGAAGATTTTTACCAGATAAAGCTATCGATTTGATCGACGTAGCAGGTGCGAAAATGCGCATCTCTATGATGAATCAGCCACAAGATATCAGCAAATTCGAATCAGAAATCGAAGACTCGCGCCTCGCAAAAGAAGATGCCATCAGCAGACAAGAGTATGAAAAAGCTGCAAAACTGCGAGATAAAGAAAAAACTCTTCGAGATCAATTGCAGAAAATACGCACTGAATGGGAAGTGAACAAGGAAGAGCACGAAGTCATCGTCACCGCTGAAGATATTGCCACTGTAGTTGCAAGGGAAACGGGAATCCCCATCAATAGATTGACTGAAGGGGAAACGCAGAAAGTCCTCAAAATGGAGGAGATGCTTCGCAGTAATATCATCGGTCAAAATGATGCTGTCAGCACCATATGCCGAGCCATTCGCCGCAGCCGTGCTGGAATAAAGGATCCAAAGCGTCCTATTGGTGCGTTTATGTTCCTTGGTCCTACAGGAGTTGGAAAAACTTTGTTGGCCAAATTGCTGGCGGTCCATTTGTTTGGCGGCGAAGATGCCCTGATTCAAGTGGATATGTCCGAATATATGGAGAAATTTGCTGTCAGTCGTATGACAGGATCTCCTCCAGGCTACGTCGGACACGAAGAAGGGGGGCAGCTGACCGAACAGGTACGCCAAAGGCCATATTCTGTTGTTCTATTCGATGAAATTGAGAAAGCTCACCCTGATGTCATGGATATTCTTCTTCAAATCTTGGAAGAAGGTCGGCTGACAGATTCCTTCGGACGTAAGATTGACTTCCGCAATACTATTATTGTAATGACATCGAATGTTGGAGCCGATCTGATCAAAAAAGGTTCAGAAGTGGGATTTGGTGCTTCTGAAGATTCGCTAGATTATGATCGGATTAGAGACAAGGTTTTGAGTGCTGTCAGAAAGCACTTCAAGCCTGAGTTCCTCAATCGTTTGAATGATATCATTGTATTCCATCCCTTGAATCGCGAGCAGCTCCTGCAAGTGATCGAGCTTGAAATTAGCAAGATGCAAATAAGGCTGACCCAAAGAGAGATTATTCTTGAATTGGACAATGCAGCAAAAAGCTTCTTAGTGGAAAAAGGGTTCCAACCTGAAATGGGAGCACGTCCATTGCGCCGCACAATTGAGGAGTACTTAGAGGATCCTCTTGCAGAGAAAGTTCTGATGCATCCAAATGAAGGACGCAAATGCGTTGTAACAGTTGAGGGTGACCGTCTTGTCTTCATTGATCAAGAAGTTCATACTTTGACGCGAGAGAGTACTCTCAAAGCACCGGTTAAAACGTGATTCGTAGTAGTCCAGTTCTGGAGGATTTGAGGTGGGCGGGGACGGTTCTCGCATAATTTAACAACAGGTGGGATGGGACAGTTCTTCATAATTTAACAAGTAGGCGGAGGTGGTTCTGCATGTCTTAACAATTCTGAAGATTGTTAAGTTATGCAGAACCACCTCCGCCTACTTGTTAAATTATGTGAGAACCGTCCCCAGCCACCTGTTGTTAAATTATGCAGAACTGTCCCATCCCACAGGGTCTAACTTAATCTTGTGGTTAATTTTTAAAGTGTTTAATATTGGGCTTTTGCAAATTTACGATAGGAGTCCAATGTGAAACTTGTTCAATCTCTACTCTTTTCATTTCTTTTCGTTTTAGTGCCTACAATAATGTATTCTAAAACAGACTCCATTCATCATAAAATGATCGCAGACTTGGACATTATAAAAAATACTTTTGAAGTGATGTATGCTCCAAAGGATTGGAAGAAAAGCTATGCAGGTTGGGATTTGGATGAACAAATCAGCCTGGCTAAGTCGCAAGTGCATAGCAACCCCAACATGTCAATCAAAGAGTTTCAAAGCGTCCTAAAGGGCTTTTGCAATTCTACACGTGATTATCACGTCGGCATCACTTTTTATTCTACAGAAGCAGCTTATTTGCCCTTTCGCGTGCAAAGTGGTGGCCAAGGCCGATATTTTCTTACATGGATTGATAATGTCCAAGTTCCTCCAACTTGGAATGTCGGTGACGAGGTATTGTTGTTTGATGGCATCCCCACCGATGATGCAATTGCGCAAATTAAATCGACAGACCTTGGGAATCCCGAATCCCTTACTGATCAAGGTTTGGCAGAAATATTTCTTACCGCACGGCTAGGTTCACTTGGAAAACAGGTACCAAAAGGTCGAGTCTTTGTCACGCTCAAGCATCGTGATGGGACTGTTTTTGACTATCCAATGAGGTGGGATTACACTCCCGAGAAAATCACTCATACGCCATTTGCTCAGGCCATGGCAATGTCATTTAATAAAAAGGATGCAGGTGCAAATTCAAGTTCAATGCCTAAGAAATCATTGTGGAGTCACTCTTTTTTCAAAAAGGAGATGACCGCTGGTTTTTATAAAGGATATTTAGATGCATTAAGTCCTTATAAAGGGGACGAGGCTCGCTTAATAGGCAGTCGGATAGGCTTTTTGCCTGATTTGGGACAATTAATATGGGCATCAGATTACACTAGTTATTTTGATGCCTATCTTTATGAAAACGAGCAGCATCAAATCATCGGATATGTCCGCATTCCAGACTACTTGGGAATCGATGCTGGAGCTCGAGAGTTTCAGCACCTGATGGACCTTTTTGAGCGGACAAGTGACGCTTTGGTCATTGATCAAACCAATAATCCTGGCGGTCATTTGTTTCATGTATATGCCCTCGGTTCAATGCTTTCTGAGTACCCATTGCACGTGCCCTCTCATCGTGTATCGCTGACTCAAGAGGATATCTATTTTGCATACGATGCATTAGATGAGATACATTCAACGGAGATGGGTCGTCTAATGGCGCACGAGGATACTGAAGATGCCGAGGAGCCCACGCTTACGGGATATCCAATCACACTCAATGTGATATTTGGTTTGATCCGATATTTTAATTTTATTATCGACGAATGGGATGCAGGACGATCGATCACTCAGGTAGCGCCCATGTATGGAATTGACTACATATGGCCATCTCCGTCAGTGCAATATACTAAACCCATCCTGTTTATGGTTAATCACTTAGCCTTCTCATGTGGAGATTTCCTGCCCGCGATTTTGCAAGACAACAACCGAGCGACAATTTTTGGAACGCGCACTGCAGGAGCAGGTGGGTATGTGTTAAGTCATGCGTATCCAAATAGATTTGGCATTTCTCATTTTTCATTTACAGGTTCAATAGCAGAGCGAGTAGATAGCAGTGTTCTTGAGAATTTGGGTGTTGTTCCTGATATTATTTATGAGGTGACTGCCGCCGACTTGCAAAATAATTACAAGGATTATGTCAATGCGGTAAATGCTGCTGTCATGGACCTCATATCTCCAAAGCCTCTTGAGCAATTCGAGGTAGATGAACTATGAGGTAGAGCGGGATAGAAAGTATCCCGTTATCGAAAGATAGAGGAGCTTGAGAGATGCGAATACCTATTTTTGATGCTTTTTCTTCCATAAATTGATGCAGAGATTTTAGCTTTCCCCTTGGGCCAGATTTAACTTCAACGGGAATGATGTGGCGACCTATCGTTAAAAGGTAATCGACTTCTGCTTCACTTCCTGTTTTCTCACGTTGCCAATAAAAAAGCTGTTCTTCTCTGTGCGGATCCGAATAGGCCAGCAATTCTTGCCCCACAAATTGCTCAGCTAGCGCTCCAGCATTAATTTGGATCAAATCTTCCTTCCAAATAGTTTCTGGATCTAGTTGCAAAGCCCTTTGTAATAGTCCGATATCAAGAAAGAGTGTTTTAAACATTGAACGTTTTAGTTGGCTAGATAAGGGGATACCTGCCGCCGAAGAGGCATAGATCGGGCGGAACAGTCCTGCCCACTCTAGTTGTTCTAATGCGTATTTGAGTTCTCTCGAACGGATATGTGCATCAATTTTAGAGTACTTAAACTGCTGTCCAATTGTTTGAGGCAAACCGTCAAATAGAATGCGCAAATACTTTTGTTCAGCTTCGGTAGCATATTTAGAAAAATCAGCCCGATAGGTGGAAAGCAGGATGTCTTGAATTTGGGCACATTCATATAATGATTCTGTTTGGCAATACTTAGCAACGGCAGCTGGCATGCCTCCCGTTAAAAAATATTCCTTTACTAGCTGGAGCATCTCTAGATGTAGGTTGGGAGATGGAGGCTTTCGAATCTTACAAGAGGTCAGTTGTTCTAAAAGCCCAGACTTACCTCGGGCTGAGAGATACTCTTCAAAGGAGAGGGGTTTTAGATAGAGAAATTGAACTCTGCCAACTGGGAATGAAAACTTGCCGTTGATGAGAGCAAATTCCATCAAAGAGCCCGCTCCTATGACATGAAGAGACTGTAGTTTTTCTTTAAAGTAGCGCAAAGCAACGATAGCTTTAGGACATGCTTGAATTTCATCAAGAAAGAGAAGTGTTTTCCCAGGTAATATGGGGGTATCTAGAATCCTCTCAAGGCGTGAGCATATTTGAATGGGATCGAGCGTTTCAAAACAGGCAATTGCTTCTGGTTGAGCTTCAAAATTGACTGATACGGTTGACTCAAATTCTCTTTTGCCGAATTTTTCTACAAGATATGTCTTTCCAACTTGCCGAGCTCCACGAAGCAATAAGGGGTAATGAGTTGGATTTTTTTTCCATTGCCTAAGACCCTGCTCCAACATTCTGTCCATTTTTTCGCCCTTCATATGGTTAATATATAGGGTTATTTTAGCCAATCGTATGGACAAAATCAAGGAAAAATATACGTATTATGTGCATCTTTTCATTATCGGGATGTAGGGATATGGGCTTGTCTTATATTTATCTGGATGACGACCTATCAACAGCCTCCAACAGGAATCGCCATACTTAATAGACTCAGGCCAATTGTAAAGATTAATAGGCTGGAGTTTATAGAGCTTTTTAATTTGATTAAAAGTAGTATCCAAATCTAATTCCAACATCCACTGATCGCCGTCAATGACAATATTTTTTATTTTAATATTCCATACGAAATCATCTTTCCATTTTAGCGCTTTCTCATTATAATAAAAGAAACTTGACTCATGCCAAGACAATGTTTTTAATATGGCATATTCATGTGAAGTTTCTAGTTCCTCAAATTTTTTATCCGGATGCATCAAAAGCACGCTCTCTTGAAGATAAGAGACTAAATCTTGGATTTTTTGTTGATCGACAGTAAGAATCCATTTAGATTCTAACCGCATTGTACTTGGGCATCCCTCTTCAAGCCCCCCATTATGCATAATATCAACAATTTCGCGATGAATTGTTCCTTGAATCCACATAGCTTCGGGGTTCGATTGGATCATTGCTGACGTAGATTGATCTACTTCAACACTAGCGAAGACATTTGTAAAACACGCAATTAAAACAAGCAATACATATTTACTCATAAAAAACCTAGTTAATTCAGTTTAAAAAATAAATTGTAGATTATATTATATATAAAGTCAACGTTTTCATCATTTCTCTGAGAATCCAGATTTCTCATCCCTTTTTATTTCGCCGTTAATTTATCAGAAAGGGACTCCACGCGTCTATCATGAGAATCAAACAAATTTGACAAAGACTCATCGATTTTCTTCAAAGCAAGCTGACAATAAAACTTCCCAATCTCAAGATCATTGCCAATAAGTTCCGGTTTTCCTTTGGCTTGGCTCAAATCGCGATCTAACCTGCTCAACACTGCCGTCATCGTATAAATACTCATTGCTGAAGTAGCTAAGCGATCGAGCAGAAGCTGTTGTTCCAACACTTGTTCCTTATGTTTTGCTAAGGAGCGCACCACAGCAATGCCAAATCGTCGGATTGCCCTAGAAAGCTGAGCTGCCTCTGCCTGTAATTCAGGAGACCTTACAGGAGGCTTCGAGGCATTCCACCGTCGATAGCTCCGTTGAGCATACCCCCACAAGGCTTCGATGAATTTTGGTGGGCTCTTGAGTTGGTCTACAATAGTTTTGAGTTCGATCCCCACATCTCGCATCCCGACTGCACCGATAAAAGCACGCATCACTTCATTGGAACCTTCTCCAATCATATTCAACCTAGCATCTCTCATCATCCGTTCAAACGGTTGATCCGTAAAGAAGGAACGTCCTCCATAGATTTGCATGGTATCATACAAAATCGTCCATACCGAATCACTTGCAAAAACTTTCAATATGGCCGCTTCCAGCATGATGTCGTCTACACCAGCGTCGATTAACCCTGCCGTCAGATACGTCGTTGACTCCATGGCATATGCATATGCTGACATGTTGGCAATCTTTTGTTTGACGAGTCCAAATGATGCGAGGGGTCTCTTAAACTGATATCGACTGCGTGCGTGTTCAATTGCTCGTTTGACGAGGTACTTGGCGGCACCAGTGCATGTCGCCCCAAAAGCTGTTCGACCATAGTCTAAAACTGTGAGGCAAACGCGGAGTCCCCCTCCGATTGGTCCCAATATGTTCTCAGCAGGCACTTCCATGTTGTCGAAAGCAAGATTCGCAGTTTTAGTTCCACGCATTCCCACTTTTTCAAGAGCTGGATTTGTAACCTTAAACCCCGGCATATCGGGGGTTACCAAAAATGCTGTAATTTTGTCTTGCTTCCCTTGCGGAGTATCGATTTCAGTACGTGCCATGACGGTTAAAACATCAGCGATGCCCCCATTTGTGGTCCATTGCTTTTTCCCTGTGATGCGATAAATCTGGCGACTTGGATCATAGATAGCGCGCGTTTCAATGGCGCTGGCATCTGAGCCTGCATTGGGTTCCGTCAAAGAAAAGGCAGCAAAGAGCTCCCCATGCGCAAGAGGTTTGAGCCACCGTTCTTTTTGGGCAGGAGTACCAAAAATGAGGAGGGCTCTTAAACCAATGCTTTGATGGACATTCACAAATAGAGCAGTGGAAGCGCAACGTGCCGCCAGGAGTTCGATGGCGTGGCAAAAAGAGGTCTGTGTCATTCCTAGTCCCCCATATTCTTTGGGGACGGTCATGCCAAGGATTCCAAGCTTGCTCAACGATTGTATGACAGAATCAGGAATGGTTGCATTGCGATCGATCCAATCAGGATCGATTTCATTTTCGGCGATTTGAGACAGGGTTGTTTGAATAGATTGAGATGTAATACGCTCTTGCTCAGTGACTTCTGGAAATGGAAGAGTATGGGTGGGGTCAAACACGCCAAAGTAAAGTTGTTTGGCAAAGCTGGGTTGTTTTACAGTAGAAAAGAGGAGCTCTTCCGCGAGTTTTGTT
>JABDBC010000010.1 GCA_013288825.1 Chlamydiota bacterium | reverse complement strand
CTTTACTGCTTCCTCATTTATATAATCCCTAACGACAGGAGAATCCCTTCCCAGACGTTCGCGCAGCCATGAAGTTAAACACCTTATATGACATGTGTTTTTTTTCTGTAATCTATGTGTTCTCCCTCTTCCTATGTTAGGGTGTGTTTTGTTATAAAGAAAATTATTAAGCTTTTCAATAACTGGAAGCATATCTTGAGAAGAAGATTTTAATGTAATAAGAGCTTCAAAAAATTCCGGTGTCAGTTCTTTCAAAGTTAAATTGTTATATACCAAATCAGTGGTGTGGGTCTTACTTATTGCAGGACTTCCTTCCCCAGTGTTAATAATTGTAAATGAGTATTGATCTTCGCTTGTTCTTCTGATTTGATATAAAACGGCATGCGTCAGAGAACCGCCTGGAATGATCACACAAGGTCTAAGATTTTCATCTATATCTGGACTATACGGAGGGAGTGAACGAAGTTTCTCCATGAGTAACGCCGAGTACTCTTCTTTACTTATCCTTAATGTACATGTTCCTGGTAGAAAATAACTGGTTCCAGCTAAATTTAATTCAGCAATTATTCTGCTAATATTCGCTTTGTTCGAAATCGAGTCAGGATGGTGAACTAAAAATTGAGCGAGTTGCTTTGCAAGATATTCACAATTTTCAGGCATGAAACCCTCAGATTTGAAAACTAAGGACTCATCTGAATCGAGAAGTAATCCATAAAAACGAGCAATTTCCGCCCTAGCTTCTTTGCAGGCATTGATTGCTTTGAGGGTTGATTTGTTTTTGTCCAGTTCAATACGAAGTAAGGCAAGAGCACCTATGAGTTCTTTCTTAATCCCTTCGGCAGATACATCACTTTTAAACGATTGCTCAAGATGAGAAATATTTTCCTCTGCATCTTTGATGAGTGATGAAATACCAGAAATATTTACTGTGACATCACCTTCATGAAATACGGAAACATTTTTGGGATTTTGCTTCGACAACACCGTTCTCATTTCTTCCACGAGAGATTGAGAGTATGCAAGATTTTTTTTCTCCCGGTTCATTTCAGAAATTTTTCTTCGTACACCTTCCTCTTGATTTTTCAACTCGAAATATAGTTCTGAAGCTGCTTCTTGTAATTTTTCCGCTATAGGATGCCTTCCCAGTAGTTTAATCTTAGCCATGTCTGCTATTACAGCATTTCTTTCTGCTTGAATCTTTCTTAACTGCTCATCGAGTGGCGTTAAATCATCAGTTGCACTTAATGTTGTAGCTGAGGCAGCCTCTTTGCTCCTAGATGGCTTCATAGACAGGATTAATGAGAGTTTTTTGCCCCAGATATCTTCCTTTGCTTTAAAATTTGCCTCAATTCTTTTTCGAACACTTTCTAAAGTAGCCTTCATTTTCTCAAGAGCGGGCTGAATTGTCGCTCGTAATTTTACCGCAGCAGGATGATCTGCAGGAAGCGGAGCGAGCTCTTCTAGGTCTGCAGTTCCAGATTTTATATCTGCCTCAATTTTACCAAGTTGATCGCCCAAGCTGTCTATAGCCTGATGTGCGCTTTTTAATTCCTCTTCGCTACTCAAAGTTCTTTCTTCTAAGATGCTATCCGCTTCCTTTTGCAGTGCATTTTCTTGTCTTATGAGTGCTGAGGATGAAAATTTATCCCAGATGGCTTGTTTTTCGAGTATCTTCTTTTGTTTCTCTTGTTTCTCTTGTTCAATAGCTTTTCGAATATTACTTAAGATTGATTTCGTTGCTTGCTGTAATATCTTTAAGGGGTCTGTGATTTTTATTTCATCGGGCTGCCATAGATGAGTTGCTACTATCTCCCCGACGCGATCTCGAAGCTTTGCCGACTGATTAATTGCCTCGTTGAGCTGATTGAGTTTAAGAGATAACGATTGAAGATCTTTAATGCCTTTTTGATTTTGGATGTCACTTAAACATTCTGCAGCGATTGCTGCGATTGGAGCATCAGATTTTTCTAGAGAAGATTTTAAGTGTTTAAGAACTATCTCAAAATTTTGGAATTCGGATGAACTGCTGAAAGATATAGTCATAAAAATACTTTAAATGTGATGTCTGTTATATACTTTTATAATAGCATTACATTATATAATTAAACAGTCATAAAATTGGATATGAATCATTGAACAGTAATTTAATATATGATAATATTAAGGGAAATGAAACGTATTTTTTATTCAAAATAAGGACCTTTATGTCTGTAAGCTCAATAGATGAGTATGAATTGAGAAAAAGAAGAGAGAAGAGAAGGGAACATTATCAAATATATCAAGCGATTATAGATGTCATGAATAGCGGCAACGTTGATAAGAGTAATCTGGTCACTACTGTTGCAGAGTTGTCACAGTTCAATGGACGATGTGTCTCTGTAAGAAATACTAACAGTCAAACTGAAGACTCAGATCGGTACCCAAGCCATCTCAGTAGTATTGCTGAAGATCTTTTACGCAAAAATTTTGTGAATACAGCAAAAAAAACAGAAAAGCCTCTTTCTGATAGAACAAAGGCCAAAAGCAACTCCAATAACACCTCTAACAGTTTAGCTGGAATCTTTGCAAATCACATATGCTGAGCTTTATCTAATGATAGCGAAGTCTGCAAAGAGGTTTTTGGGAGAATAATGATTGACGTCCATTGAATGGATCAATGCGAGGCCATTGTGCTTGTGAAGATGTTCTATAAGACGATCCAATTTTTCTTTCGGACCTTGGGCGTATATTTCGACATTGCCATCAGGGAGGTTTCGAACGGTTCCTTTGATCTCCAAACGTCGTGCATAATGCAGAACTGCAGCCCTGAAACCCACACCCTGTACTTGACCCGATACAATGAGATGCATTTCAAGAATCGGCATATTGTTATTTTCCATCAATGTCGTTCCTAATTAACCACATTCTTCCTGACAGACTACCTCTTCCTCAAGAATTGTAGAAGCCTCTTCGAGTGGAAAGTTTTTGATCAAGTCTAGAATCATGTCTGGATTGTTAGCTTTGCTAATCAATTCGCGGAAAGCGCGTGTTCCGGCCGATTTCTTTAGATACCAACACCCCACGCGTCGCATATCGACTGCTACGCGATGAGGCAAGTGGTATTTACAAGTGAACAGAAAGTGTTGTAACAAGGCTTGCCGATGGTCTTCAATTGTGCGGATGACTGGATCTTCTCCAGTCAGCAGTCGAATAATGTCTTCGACAACCCAGGGTTGACCCATAGTTCCGCGTGAAACCAGAACGGCATCACATTGCGTATATGAAAACATCCTTTCAGCGGCTGCAGCGTCAAAAACATCCCCGTTGCCAATCACTTTAATAGTTGTTGCCGCCTGCTTGCAATCTCGGATGTAATCCCAATTTGCAGGGCCTTTGTAAGCCTGCTGGCGGGTTCTGCCATGTATGCAGATGGCTTTGGCCCCTGCCTGTTCTGCAATGCGGGTAATTTGAACAGCATTTATGCTATTTTCATCCCATCCAGCGCGAATTTTCACGGTTACAGGTATGTTGACAGCAGCCACCATATTGGCAATGACGTCGCCAATGAGTTCTGGTGTTTTCATCATTCCTGATCCGCTACCATCCTTCGTTACCTTATCGACAGGGCATCCGCAGTTGAGATCGACGACGTCAAAACCAAGTTCTTCGATGATTTTTGCTGCTTGACCTGCGATGTTTGGTTTGCTCCCGCAAATTTGCCCCCCTATCGGATGCATCGAAGGGGCATAATCTAACATGTGGAAGGTGTGTTGATCATGGCGAATGAGGGCATCCATTTTGACCATTTCGCAATACATCAAACCAGGCTTATAGAGCGCTGACATTTGCCTGAAAGGAAAGTCAGAACAGCCTGCTAGAGGTGCGTAAAAGATGTTATTTGGGAGAGTCGTATGGCCGAGTTGAAAGGCGGGTTTAAGAAAGGGGTGTTTGTTCACGCAAGAAGCCTTTGAATGATGCCGTTGAGGATGCTTAGAGCAAAGAACGCAATCATGGGGCTAATGTCGATGACACCCAATGGGGGAATGATGCGGCGGAATAGGTTTAAGTAGGGATCGGTGTAGAAGGCGATAAAGTGCATGAATTTATTATTTTGCAACTCTGGAATCCAAGATGCGATGATACGAGCAAATATCATGATCGTATACGTTTGAAAGAGGAGATTAATGATTTGACTAAGCATTGAGATACAACGGGTTAAAAATAAAGCAAATTATACCCGTAATCAGAAAATGAGTCAACCCGCACATCCACCTCTTTAAAGGATGAAATATGAAGGCTGAAGGATAAAGAAGAGCAATTGTATAACAGAATTCATCCTTCAGTCTTCATATTTCATCCTTTAAAGAGAGGATGCTTACTATCCTTCTTATCCTGCCGCTTGCGATCCTGCATATCCTGTTACTTTTCTTCTTCGACGTTTCAGGCTTTAGTGTGATGCGTATGCCTGCAAATCCTGTTAATTTTCTACTGAGACGTTGCATGGTGAGTCTGTTTTAGCTCGGCGATGGAGGTGTTTTGCGTGATAAATGTATGATAGACGAGTCTGTTCACATAGGTTTCTAGAATGATTCCGGCCACTAAAAAGGTAACAATTGCTGAAAGACAATAGCCCAAACCATAATAAATCGGTCCCATTTTTAACGTAACCAGAGTAAATAGCGCATTCGTGCATAGAAAAACAATCTGCACTGCAACGGCTCCTCTTTGATAGTCGTAATACGAGAGCAAAATGATAGCAAATAGAGTGATTATTTGAAATGATGCTCCAATGATGGCATATCGAAATGTTCCAATGTTATAAAGAGAAATTTGTAAATACTCTAGTATGGCTGGAGCCATGATAAGGGTGACAATGCAAATGACACCTTGTATTAAAAAAGCATTATAAAAAAGACTTCTCATCGACTTCAGTAAAGCTTGATATCGGTTCTGTATTTCTCCATAGTTATTATGCTCTAAAATTCCCTGATAAAACCTTACATAGTGCTCAAAAAAATCCGTTTCCTGATTCAGCACGAAAGAAGCCATCACCGGAATAATTGTTAAATACGCCAAAAACATCAAAGTGTTGTATGTTGGATAAACTAACAGATTGTTCGAGAGCACCTCAGCTTCCGGGGCAAATAGCATGATGCCCTTATCAATCCAAATAGCTAAGTTGTAACAAAGACCCCCAAGAGCTATCACCCAGTACTTTTTGAAATAGGGCAAAAGGTCAAACGGTTCGGAAATTTTAGGGGAATATGAGGCCAATATGGATGCCAGGAGCGATATTAAAATAAAAGCGGACCCAATATTAAATCCTAGAAGCAAACCTATTTCTCCGTATAAGGAATGGAGATAGGTTCCAGAAGCTACTGCAAGGATAGATCCGATCACAATCCCCCATGTGACTGTAGTGTAGTATTTTAGGCTTGTTAAAAAAACCATGCAGAGCCAAATGGAGGTCACAATCATAAAATTCACAATCGCTAAAAAAGCCGTTACCGCAGACATTTTGGCGAAGAATATATAAAAAATGATCGGAATAGGAAAAGAACATCCTAATAGCAACAAAAGGGATCCAATGAGAATACCTGAGGTATTATTGAAATTATTAGTATAAACGCTGTCTGAGAGGTATCGAGTGACTAAAACTGTGATGGGAGCAGAGATAATTAAAGAGAATGCAAAGTTATAGAAAATAATTGCACGAAATTCTTTTACAGGCTCTGTGAAGCCTAAATAATAGCTTGTAAATAGATGCAGAAAGGCAAGAATAAGAACAGTGGCAATCCAATATCCCGAAGAGACCATGACAGAGTATAAGTAGCCTCTTAGCACGCCTGTCAGATTATTTTGCTGAAGCATTTGCCGTAAGGCAAAACCTACACCTGCCATAAATCCCTCAGTAGACTTCTTGTGTTGTTATGATTACAAAACATTGCACGCCGTCGCCGCAGCCAAAATCTGTAAGTCCCTCTCCAGAAGTAGCTGTAATGCCTACCTGTGAAATGTTCAATCCCATGACTCGAGCTATATTGCCCCGCATATCGGGAATTCTCTTTTTAAAATGGGGCTTTTTCCCTTCAATCGTGACGGCAACATGAGAAATTTTTTGATTTCCAAGTGTTTTGACCCCTTCTTTAAGATAGACTTCACTATCTGTGATTCCAGCTTTAATGCAAAGATCATCTGCAATGGCCCCTAAAATAAGAACTCCTGTTACAGATGAAATGGCATTACAGATAGCGTGAAACACGACATCACCATCAGAATTTGCGTTGAAACCGGGAGTATCTTCAAAAATTAAGCCTGCGATAATACATGGTTTGGAAGCATCTGGAGAGAGAAATCGATGGCTATCTTGCCCAATGCCAGTTCGCACAATCATCGACATATAACATTCCTTATGTTTTTCAGCAATTCAACCACGAACAAGCCTATTCCACAGGTCGATAGGAAACGACTTGGTAGAAAAGTAACAGGATATGCAGGATCGCAAGCGGCAGGATAGGAAGGATAGTGTTTATCCTCTTGATATTCAAAGAATTGCCAATTGAGCTGCGGCCGGGGGCCGCAGCTCAATTGGCAATTCTTTTGAAATTACAAGTGGATGCTCATTATCCTTCCTATCCTGCCGCTTGCGATCCTGCATATCCTGTTACTTTTCTACCAAGTCGTTTTCTACACCAGCGTGATATTTATATTTATGTACAAATGTTTGTAAATTCTGTTACAGGTTCATGAATCTTGTTGTATTTTGAAGTCCCGTTTTGCTGCCTCGACTATACAGGATTCTAATGTTTTTGGATCAGATACTTTTCCAATAATTATTTGCTTACTGAGCACTTTTCCCCCTTGCCGTTGTTCCGCCAAGAGAGTAAGTTTATCAACTTTGATGTGTGTGAACCCATTGCGGGCAGCAAATACGCGGATGCGCGACAAATGATAAAGCGCTTCGGCAGGTTTTGGTGGTGTGCCGAACCGGTCTTGTATTTCTTCCCAAATCCCATCCACTTCTTCCCAAGACACCGCTTCACCAAAGCGCTGATAAAACTCCATGCGCAGCGTGACTTCATTAATATAATCTTCTGGCAAACGTGCATCAATAGGAATCTCTATTTTTGTATCATACATGGTAACAGGAGCCTGACCTTGAAATGTTTTAACGGCCCTTTTTAACATTTTGCAGTACAAGTGGAATCCAATCGCAGCTACATGTCCCGATTGTTCAGTTCCTAAAATATTTCCAGCTCCTCTTATTTCTAAATCCCGCATCGCCAGCTTCATCCCCCCTCCATAGCCTGAGGATTCAGCTAATGCATTCAAACGCTTACGTGAGGTGTCGGTTAATTTATGGAGACCTCGTACAAGGAAATAGGCATATGCCCTTCTGTTCCATCTTCCAACCCGCCCCCTTAGCTGATAAAGATCTGCCAAGCCGAAATGGTCAGCTCGTTCGATGAGGATTGTATTTGCATTGGGAATGTCGATTCCGTTCTCAACGATTGTAGTAGCGACAAGAACATCGATTTGGCCATTTTTAAAGGCATGAAAGACCTGATCGATTTCATCCGAATGCATTTGTCCATGCCCTACAGCCACACGAGCTTGTGGCAGCAGCTTCTTAACATGATCAGCAGTCTCATAGATTGTTTCCACTCGATTGTGAATGATGAACGCCTGCCCATCTCGAGCCAATTCCCGAAGCAATGCGTTTTTTAAAACCTGGTCGTTAGGCTCTGTGACGATTGTACTAATAGGAAGTCGATCTTGCGGTGGTGTATTGATTACAGACATCTCTCGGGCACCTACGAGAGACATATGTAAAGTTCTCGGAATTGGTGTCGCAGACAATGTCAAGCAATCGACATTGAGTTGAATTTTCTTTAAATGCTCCTTAGCTTTAACGCCAAAGCGTTGTTCTTCGTCGATGATAATTAAACCAAGGTCTTTGAATTTGACATCTTCACTAATGATCCGATGCGTGCCAATGACAATGTCAACAGTTCCTTTGGCGACACCTTCCAGTGTTTCGCGTATTTCTTTTGCGGAACGAAAACGGGACAAAACCCCAATAGTAACGGGGAAGTTTGCCATGCGCGCACAAAAGTTCTCAAAATGCTGCATGGCTAATACAGTCGTGGGAACAAGCACTGCAACCTGTTTTTTTCCATCCACCACCGCTTTAAAGGCTGCACGCATGGCAACTTCTGTCTTGCCATAGCCGACGTCTCCACAGACCAGTCGGTCCATCGTTTTTGTCGACACCATATCTTTCTTAATGGCTTCTATTGCAGCTAACTGGTCTTCGGTTTCTTGATAGGGAAAGTTTTCTTCAAATTCCAACATATCCGGACTATCAGTTGCATAGACATACCCAGGCTGCATCGAGCGTTTTGCATAAAGCTCTAGGAGGTCTTTGGCATAGACTAAAATAGCATTTTCTGTTTTTTCCTTCGTCGTTTTCCAACGGGAGCTTCCTAAAGTATGCATTTTAGGCTCTTCCTCATTAGCGCCTATATATTTGCTTATGAGATAGGCTTGGCTGATGGGGACATAAAGCTTAGATTCATTTGCGTATTCAATTTGGAAGAATTCTGAGGGGATTCCATTATGATCAGGACGCTTTTCAATACCGAGAAAACGGCCTATTCCATTATTCATGTGAACGACCATCTCACCGGGAAGAAGATCGTACATCTCTGAAGGGGTCGTATGGTAAGTGCTACGCTGTTTTTGACGTCGGATTTTGAAGCGTTGAGTGACCTCTGTCATTGGCAAAATCATCAGGTGTGAGTCAGGCAGAACAAAACCACTCGATAAATAATTAATGTGAAATGTGGTCTGTTGTGGAATGGAGATCTTGCCATGCTGAATTTTTTCCTGAAACGCCGCTTCTTCCCGTTCTGTTGCGCATAACACATGCAGTTTGAAATCTGCGTGAGGCAATTTATGAAGGGCACTCAGGATATCTTGTCCGGATATTTCCAGGTTTTCAGATGCTTGAGGAACTAAGTAGCTGCCGATAGGAACAAATGGATTTTGCCATCGCTTTGCTTCCCACTCCCGATTGAACATTTGAAATGATAATTTGTATAGGGATGCTTTCTCAGAATAGTAGCCCGCTCCTTGCTGCTTATCTAAAACGCGTACTTCGCTTAATTCCTCAATCGGTTGTTGAGTAAGAAAAATTTTCTGCAGCGGCTGGATTTGATCTAAAAAGGCCTCGATGCTGCTAAAAGCACTCGAAGGGGTTCCGCCAATATTCACCAAATTTGCATACCGGTCTTCTAGAGCAACGAGATCATCTAAAATAATCAGCGTATCTTTTCCCAAATAATCAATTACAGAGTTGGTGTGAGTGCTTTTTTTCAAGAGTTCGAGCTCTTGTGCGGGAGGAATATTTGCTTCTTGAATGGGTAAAATCGATTTCTGACCAATGGGATCATATGTTCGCAAGGAGTCAATATCATCTCCCCAAAACTCTATTCGGTAGGGTTCGGGTGTCGATACAGGAAACACATCGACAATACCGCCACGAACTGCAAATTCCCCTTTATCAGAGGCGATAGGCTGCCGTTTGTACCCCATTTCTGAAAGACGTTCTATCAATTTCTGCAAAGGGAAGGATTCCCCCACGCGGAGTGTGAGGTATAACTTATGAAAGCTCTCGCGGGATATCACTCTTTGCAAGCACGCTTGCAGACCAGTTAAAATGATGTAGGGCTGTGCAGCTGTGGACACTTCACGCAAGGCCTTATAACGATCTCCCACAATGTCTGGGCTTGGAGCTATCTGATCAGAAGGGAGGGTTTCCCATGCAGGAAAATCTAACACTGGGGCATCGGTGAAAAAGGCAAAATTGTTATAGAGCTGCACCTCTTCTTGGCTAGCTCCAGTCAGCATTAGTACTTGTTTTCCCGTTGCTTTTTGGGCAATAGCAGCCACAAGGGCTTTGGGAGTATTCCACAGCTCTTCAATGAGAACGGAGGAGTCAGATTGCAAAGCATGTTCTAAAGCACGCAATTGATCATTAGCAAGTAATTGATTCAAGATCATTCTAAAATAGCCCATATTTTTCTTTTATAAACTCTTTAGCCGTTGCTAAAGCTTCTTCAATCTTATGAGGGGCCTTTCCGCCAGCTTGCGCACTATTCTGCTTACCGCCTCCGGAACCTTCAATAATTGGTGCAATGGCTTTAATAATTTCTACAGCTTGAATTCCTTTTGCTCCCAAATCATCGCTGACGCGGACAAATAACTGACATTTTTCTGTTTCTGCCATTCCCAAGACAACAATTCCCGACTTCAGCTTGGCAACAACCTCTTCAGCACAACTGCGCAGTTCTTCAGGAGGCAAGTCGACTTGTGCTATAACTAGCGTGCCTTGTTTTAGAGGTTCTCCATTTGAAACCAATTGTGTGACAAGAGTCGCAGTCTGCCCTTTTTTGGCGTTTTTGAGTTCTTGAGAAAGCTTTTTGTTTTCCTCTAATAGCTTCTCAACCCGTTCATACAATTTCTGAGGCTGAGTTTTCAAGAGAGTTGCTGTTTGGTGTACTAATTCTTCACTTTGACGAGACAGCGCTTCAGCATCCTCTCCAGTCACAGCTTCGATGCGGCGCATTCCTGCTGCAATGCTGCTTTCTTTGGCTATTCTAAATAGACCTATGCTGCCAAGAGCGCTGACATGAGTTCCTCCACAGAGTTCTTTCGAAAAATCAATGTCGACAACGCGAACTCGGGAATCATATTTCTCCCCAAAAAATTGCTTAATATCCTGTTTTTTTTGGGCCTCTTCATAGGGTATTTCATAGAGTGATACGGTAGTATTTTCGCGAATTTTTTGATTGACGATGTTCTCGATTTGCTCGATTTCTTCTTTTGAAAGGGATTTGTGATGGCTAAAATCAAATCGAAGTCTCGCAGGATCAACCACAGAACCCGCTTGCTTCACATGCTCTCCTAAGATTTTATGTAGCGCCCAATGCAAAAGATGTGTTGCGGTATGATTTCTCTGAATTTTGTGACGTCGTGTGACATCTACTGTTGCCGTTACAAGATCTCCGACATTCAATTGGCCATTTTGCAACTTACCAACATGCCCAATAACGCCTTTAAACGGGGAAGTACAATCTGTGACAGTGAAGGCGGCTTGAGCGCTTTGAATGGTTCCAGTATCGCCTACTTGTCCTCCCATTTCTGCATAAAAGGGGGTTTGATCCAAAATCACAATCCCTTCGTCGCCAGCGTTCATTTGAGTGACAAATTCATCATTCATTACAAGTGCTGTAATGTGACCTTGAGCCGTTGTTTGATCATATCCGAGAAATACGCACTCTTTATTTTTGTGAACGTAATCTGCAAAAAGATTGCTCGTCGCAAGTTGTTGGCTTGTTTTTTGTGTATTTCGAGAACGTTCACGTGCTTGCTGTTCTAATTGTTGATAGCGTTCTAAATCGACAGAAAGTTCTGCATCTTTTGCCATTAGCAAGATCTCTTCAATGGGCAAACCATAGGTGTCTTTAAGTTTAAAGGCATCATCACCAGAAATGAGTTTATTATGCTTTTGAGAGTTTTCCATGATCGAAGACAATAGATTGCCTCCACGACGCAACGTACGGAGAAAAGCCTCTTCTTCATTCGTAAGCACATCTTCGATCCGTCCTTGCGCTTTTGTCAATTCTGGATAATCGCTTCCCATTGTTTGAACTAGTGTTGGCAGTACTTTTGCCAAAAAGGGTTCTTCCATGCCCAAAGTACGTCCATAGCGCACTGCTCGGCGAAGAATTTTGCGTAAAACATAGCCACGATCAATATTGCTTGGTTGTACACCGTCTGCTATGGCAAATGCCAAAGCTCGTAAATGGTCTGCAATCACTCGAAAGGCAGGTGCCCGCGCATGATCAGTAATATCGTATTTTACATGAGAAATCTGTTCGACTTGACGGATCAGACTTCGTAATACGTCAGTTTCAAAAAGGCTGTCTACATTCATTTGCAGACTTATGACGCGCTCCAGACCAGCCCCTGTGTCAATCGAAGGACGCGGAAGAGGGTCCATCACACCATCAGCAGTGCGATTGTATTGCATGAAAACCAAATTCCAAAACTCCAAAAAACGCTCCCCGCTGACATCTTCGACGGGTGTTTTTGCGGTTCCGTATTTTTCCCCTTTGTCATAAAGCAATTCTGAGCAAGGACCACAAGGACCCGTATCTCCCATAGCCCAAAAGTTATCCTTTTCATCGAACCTTGTGATCCGATCGGCAGGCACATATTGCTTCCACATTTCAAAAGCCTCGTCGTCTTCACGAAAGACTGTCGGCCATATTCGATCTGGATCAAATCCAAAAACCTGCGTGGACACTTCCCAGGAAAAACGGATTGCTTCAGATTTAAAATAATCTCCAAAAGAAAAATTGCCGAGCATTTCAAAAAACGTGAGGTGGCGGCTAGTGTGGCCTACATTTTCTAAATCGTTATGTTTGCCCCCAGCCCGAATGCACTTCTGACTCGTTACTGCACGCTTATAATCCCGTTTGCTCTTGCCGAGAAAAACATCTTTGAATTGGTTCATCCCAGCATTTGTAAAGAGTAGCGAAGGGTCATCATGAGGGAATACAGGTGCGGAAGGAATGATTGCATGCTGATATTTCTTAAAATATTCAAGAAATTGGCGACGTGTATTTTGTGTTTGCATAATTTTGTCCTCTGGAAGTGGCAAATTATAATGCTTATTTCCCTCATTGTCCAGCCCGAAAGTAACAAGATAGGCAGGCAGAAGTGAGCATCAGGCTATTCCAAAAGATTTTACCACAGAGATCACAGAGAGAAGAAGAGAAGGAATTAGAGAATAATTAGGAAAAAAATCAATTCCTATTAATTATCTCTACCTCCTTCTCTTCTTCTCTCTGTGATCTCTGTGGTAAAATCTTTTGAAATAGCCTGATGTGCATTGTTATTGTTTAGCGTATGAAAAAGTGCGGGAATGGTGTATCTTTGTGTCTATGCAAACAGAATCTCAGAGTAATGAACTTATGTCCACGCGCACACGTGATGGCTATGTCTGGACTCGTGTGCTCGACACCCCCTTCTGGGGCCTCTTCAACCTGCTTCCATTTATTTTGTATAAAGATCTATTTGCCACCCCATTTCAATTGGCTCTTCTTATAACCCTGAAGCCATTGGTCTCCATTTTTTCCTCTTATTGGGCCGCGCGAGTTTATGCAAAACCAAGCCGTCTTCTTCCAAGCATCATCCTTGCACGTTGGATTGCTTATCTTCCGTTTTTATTGCTACCAATCTTCCATAATGCATGGTACCTGATTTTCTGCTTTGGACTATTTATGTTTTTACAAGTGGGGATGATGCCTGCTTGGATGGAGCTTTTAAAACAAAATGTTCCAAACAAAACCCGAGAAAAAGTGTTCTCATATGCGCAAGCCTTTGGTTATTTAGGCGGTGGACTTCTCCCATTTGCCTTGGGATGGGTTCTGGATGAGTGGAAGGGAGCTTGGCATTGGATGTTCCCCTTGGCAGCGCTTGTTGCTTTGACCTCTCAATTTTGGCAAAGGAAAATCTTAGTCAACCCCGCATCCTTCAAGCCAACAAATCATAATGAGGTCCATCCTCTCTGGCAACCCTGGCGCAATGCCTGGGAGGTCCTGCGACAAAGATCTGATTTCACTAAGTTCCAAATCGGCTTCATGTTGATTGGATCTGGCCTGATGATCATACAGCCTTCCCTTCCCATATTCTTTGTCGATAGACTACATCTTTCATACACCGAACTTGGCGTAGCTATAACGTTGTGTAAGGGGGTCGGATTCGCCTGTGGATCTCCTTTGTGGGTACGTTGGATGCAGCAGGTGAATCTATTCCATTTTGGAGCTCTCATCGCCCTTTTGGCTGCCCTTTTTCCATTTTTGTTGCTGGCAGCACAAGTGCAAATGGGTTGGCTTTATATCGCCTTCCTCATGTATGGCTTTATGCAATCGGGTAATGAGCTTAGCTGGAATATGTCGGGGCCGACTTTCGCTAGACAAGAAGATAGTGCTCCCTATAGCAGCGTGAACATCATCGCTGTAGGACTCCGAGGAGCCTTGATCCCGTCGATTGGAGCTCTTTGTTTGGAGCAATTTGGACTTAATTTTGTGATTGTTCTGAGCAGCATTCTTTGCTTATTGGCCTCATTTCGCATGGCAATCTATTCCAAAAAGAATGTCCTTCAGAATGTTTAATGTCTTCGCTATTTATACAACATATTATTGAAATCGATGATGGAGGAAAAGAAATTACTTTCTAAAACTTGCTCATCAACTCCATTGACATGAATAAGCACAGGCCGCGTAGACATATTTCTGGGTAATGCTAAGCTTTGAATTTTTCCCTTAACTTCATCTATGACACTTCTTGAAATTTCTTGATTGCTGAATTTGATTTCACACAAATAACAGGTCGAAAACCTCGTTTGAATGAGATAGTCTATTTGACAACCAGCCCAGTTTATCGTCTTTCTTTGAAAATAAGGATTATCATTAACAATATCAGAAACATCAATACCAAGAATTTGATGTATGACTTTTCGATTGCTGAGCACAAGATTTTCGAACTGTAATCCCATTGCTGATTGCCACTGAGGAAGTAACTTCAAGGCTTGTCTTTCAATCTTCTTTTTATTTGGGCTGATATATTTCAGATAGAATCTCAAATAATTATCCTTAAGGCGAAAATGGCTTAATTTTGAATCCAAGCCTGTTTTAAGGTTCCACGTGAAGTCTTGAGAAACAAACCCTGCAGTAACTAGATCCTGCATATAATCGGAGATGACACCGCTTTTTTCAACATCTAATGCAGTATAAATATCTTTGAGCTCACAAGGGCCCTCAGCTAATCTCTCGACAATTTTTTTGTAGGTAGCGCTTCTCTGTGAAAATAAATCTGAAAAAATTCTTTCAAATTCACTAAAAAGAAACCCCTCTTTTTGAAAACATAATCTTTGGATGTTTGTTTCAGCACTTTGGTTGGGAAGAATCTCTTCTAGATAGCGTGGAACGCCGCCAGTTACGGATAAGAGTTTAAATTTATCGAACGAAGATACTTGTTGTTGTTTTCCATCCCAAAACTCATTGCATTCATGCAGAGGAAGTTCTTCTAATGTAATATCTAAGGAGATTCTTCCCATGAAACCTGTGCTACTCAATATATTCTCTTCTATCCAGCTTGAAATTGAACCGCAAAGAATAAGAACAAGTTGCGGATTACTTTTGAAATATAGATCCCAAGCAGTTTTAAGCTTTCCAAGAAAGGTATGATCCTTTGATCCCATCCAACTAATTTCGTCTAAAATAAGGACAACTTTGCCTTTTTGCGTATGCTGAGCAAGGTGCCAGAATAAATCACCCCAATCGTCAGCACGAGGCAGGGGGATTTTCATGACTCGTTGCAGTTGAAGAGCGAAGTCTTCTTTTTGATTTGCGGCTGAAACTTCACTGGTAGGTGGCAGACCCGAAAAAACGTAATGGGGTACACTTTTCGCAAATTCCTGAGCTAGACGGCTTTTTCCAATGCGGCGCCTTCCACGTATAACCACAAGGCTGGCGGATTTTTTTTGGAATAGCTCGCTTAATAAACGCAGCTCTC
This sequence comes from Chlamydiota bacterium, assembly GCA_013288825.1. Taxonomy (GTDB): domain Bacteria; phylum Chlamydiota; class Chlamydiia; order Chlamydiales; family Parachlamydiaceae; genus JABDBC01. Next base: position 40,657 of record JABDBC010000010.1, on the reverse strand, counting down.
TCTTACGACCTATAAAGGGATGTAGCATGTGATCACTTTCCTCATTTTGGTGATAAGGCAATTATACTATAAATTTATCACCAAATCAAGAAAAAGCGATTTTGGTGATAAATAAATTCATCACAATTCTTATCACCAAAATCGAAAAACGAATCTTGTGATAATTTGTTTCGCCTTAGAATACGGCCATTTTTTGAAAGATACGGCCAAATTTTTGCGAATACGGCCACTTTTTTCGGAATACGGCCAGAATACGGCCATTTTTTTGAAAATACGGCCACTTTTTCTTGAAAAATGGTCGTATTCATGTTATTCTTAAAAATAAGAATCGAGGTTTCGTATGAACTTTCAAGATAAAAAATTAGCAGTATTGCATCAGTTAAGCCAGGAAGATGAGCCGATTACCCTAATGGCTCTCCTTGAAAAACTCGACCATGATCATGGATTTATAGAGAGAAGTGTCAGAAGGTGGCTCTCTGAAATGGTGAATGAGGGACTAGTGGAAAGATTTGGCAAAAAACGTGGAACTAAGTATCAAGTTGTAAAGCGAGCTGATCGAAATGCAGGTACAATAAACGGGTGTTTTGGATTAGAAAGCAAAAAAACTATTGAGAAACTGAGTCGTCCACTTTATGAGCGAAGTCCGGTGGTCTATTCAGACTCCTGGTTTGAATCCTATCAGCCAAATGCAACGTTTTATATTCCGGAAGAGTTAAGAAGACAATTACAAAAAGCGGGAAATCGTTCCAAAAAAGAAGATCCTGCTGGAACCTATGCACATCAGATTTTTAATCGTCTGCTTATAGATCTCTCCTACAATTCTTCCCGATTAGAAGGAAATACATATTCTTTATTGGATACTCAGCGACTTGTTCTAGAAGGAACTGGCGCTGAAGGTAAACTCGATGAGGAAAAAGTGATGATTCTTAATCACAAAGAAGCCATTCGCTACCTGGTCGACAATGCAGCTAGATTAGAAGTAAAAGAAGAAACGATTTGTACTTTGCATTTCCTTTTGGCAGAAGGATTGCTGGAACCTCGATATGCAGGAAAGATCAGGGATTATGGAGTGCGTATAGGCGGGTCGACCTACATTCCTTTTGAAGATAAAAGACAGTTACAAGTGCGGCTTACACGCATTCTAGAAAAAGCAGCATTGATCGAAAACGCATACGAGCAAAGCCTGTTTTTACTTGTACATATTACTTATTTGCAGGCATTTGCCGATGTGAATAAACGGACTGCAAGACTGAGTGCAAATATTCCTCTAATCAAAAGTAATGTTGTTCCGTTGTCGTTTAATGATGTTGAGAGAGACGATTATACTTCTGCGATTATTGCAATATATGAATTGCAAGATATCCATCCTCTTCTCGATCTGTATTTATTCTCTTATATGAGAACATGCTCGATGTATGATTCGACGATCAAAGCTATGGGTTTTGATGAGATACGGGTCCGATATCGGCAACAACGGCGAGCTCTTATCCGTGAAATCATTCTTAACAAATTAATAGGGGAACCAATGAGAAAATATATCTCAACTCAAGCCCTGAATTTGCCAGAGGATGTGCAGAAATTCTTTATCGAAGATGCTTTGGAAGATCTGCAGGAAATGGACCAAAGCCGTATTGTAGGCCTTGGAATCACTCCAGATCAGCTACAGTCATGGCTTGATATCCGTAATCATTTCTGATTTTTTCTGTAGCGGAAATACAAAAGGCCCAGGACCATAGCCACGATCACTATTACAAGAATTAATGCGTATTTATCTAAACATACGCCATCAATGATTTCAAGCAAAGACGTGGAATTTTTTCCGAAAAAGTACCCTACAGACAAAAATGTGGAAACCCAGATCAAAGCCCCCGAATAGGCGAAAAGTGCAAATCGTTTGTATGTTAAATCTGTCATACCCGCAGAAAAGCCTGAAAAATGGCGAATCCCCGGTATAAAATATCCAAAGAATAATACCCATGCTCCATAACGTTTATACCAATCATCGAGCTTTACAATTCTGTCTGGAGTCAGACCAAACCACTTTCCAAATTTATGTAAAATGTAATGTCCTGCTGTTCTCCCTAAAAAATAGCTAACGGTGATCCCACACATACTTCCTGCGTATGCGCAAAGTAGCGTGGGATAAAGATTGAGCTTACCATAGAATAGCAAGGCGCCCGTAATAACCATCAAAGTCTCTTCTGGTATAGGCAGGGCCACGATTCCTAAGACCAACATGAAAAACAATGCAACGCTGCCATATTGGAGCAGCCATGTCGATAGGGTCTCTATTTCGCAAAAATTTTCCATAACCATCATCCAATTTCGACAGGCTTGTGGTTTGCATAATTTATTTTACGCAAAAAATGCCCCTCAGAATCATAAATTGTTGCCACTCCCTTGCCAGCACGCACTTCGCTTACTGGTACATTTTCCCCGATCATAAAATAACGCCCTTGCACTAGCTTGTCGTGATCATATTCTTCAATCATCATCACACTGCCGTCCTGATACCATGCTGTCAAAGTGCCATTCTTTTTGTTCTCACTCATTTCTCGCTGGCTTTCTTGCATTCCATTGAGATACCAGCTTTTTACAAGTCCCTGTATTGCCCCTCCGACCCAATTAATCGAAATATATGGCTTCAAGAGTGATTTAGAATTGAGTTGGGGATAGTAGACAACTTCCTCACCATTTTTCAAAGTGTTTTTTATTGAATACTTGCTTTCAAGTTCTCCACGGGGATTAAAGACTTTCACCTCTCCTGCTTGCTCCCCTTCTTGATACTGCTGCAGTTCGCACAAACTATCGTGTCCAAATATCGCGCGGTATCCTGCCCCTTCATCCACCTGAGCAATCAATTCTCCGCAAGCATTGTAATATCTGCCTGTGAATAACTTTCCGGCTTGGTACACTTCATTAGACGCGATTTTCTCACCGCTCCAATAACGAAACGCAGGTCCCTCTTTTTCGTTTGCGACGTAATGCGTGGTCTGCAAAAGCTGTCCGTTTTCTAAATAAATCAAATGGTCGCCAATTAACTTATTTTGATGGTAGTTGGTCTGTTTCCAAATATTGCCATTAGCATGATAGTAGACTGATGGGCCTTCGAGCACCCCTCCCTTATAAAAGATATCTGCTATTAGTGCCCCAGAATCATTCCACACTTGACAAGACCCCTCAAATAGCCATGTTTCTTCAGCGGCCACTGTAATGTCAGCCTCGCCTCCAATAACGGTTCCTGTTAGCTTTAAAGCTCCATTTGGATGCCATTCTTTATACGTACCCTGAGCTCGATTATTTAAGACTTCCAGATATTGCCGGGGCTGTCCATTGGGATGATAGCTTGTCACATAAGCACGTATATCCCCTTTTTGGTTGCGCTTGTAGACACGAAGAACTTTTTCATAAGGCAGATTCGATAAGAAGTCGACACCCTCATACTGTTGTAGGCGATCTGGATTGCTGACGGTCTCAGAAAACCCATTACGATCAATAATATTGATGCTGGATATGGCAGGGATGATGACTATCTCTTCCTGCACATGTTTCGAGCATCCAAAAAAGAACAGGATAACCAAACAAGATAAAAACAAAAATAATTTATGCATATGATTAGCCTCAAAAAGCAATGTGTGCAGTAACAGGATATAAGGTAGGAAATGTCTGCATCTCCTGTTACTTTTTAGCGGAGTTGCTGCACAGTGTGTTTTATAAAAATTCTCTTTTTAGGAGCTTTAAGTTTAGCTGAAACACCTCATTTCTTTCATTAATTGGTTTACGTTCCAATTTAAAATCGAGAATCAGCAGCTGTGGCCGATTGGGGCTGGGTTGATATTCCCCAATTGTCACCCCTTCTACTTTAGCTAAAATTTTTTGGACGTCTTGTAAATTAACTTCAACGGGGTGCACCAATGTTTCTGTCGTTTCTTGGAAAAAGGGGGTAGATTGGACGACGCCTTCTGAGAACGACATCATGTTGCCCGACCCGGTCAAGAATTCGAGACGCTTCTTTATTACTTCATCATCAGCAACATTCTTATTGCTCAGGGTCTTGTGAAGGCCTTCTACTTCGGGCTCGAGAAAGGTTAAGGTCTCCAAATATTTATCGATATAGAAGTGATCGGCATCGTGGTAATGACTTATGACTGCCATATTAGTCGCTTGTTTTTTTTCTCTAATCAATGCCATATTCTTAAGATCGTCAATGGAAGCGGCTAACGAAGAAACTTCACCCTGCTTAGTTTGGAAATAGATTAATGAAAAGATCAGGGGAAGTAATCCCAAGAGGATCAAATAAAGAAATGTTCGCTCTTTGGGGATATTTTGAAACATCATTGCCCCTCTGGTTTGATTGCAGGGTACATTGTCTTATCTTTTAGAAAGAAAGAGGCTCGATATTTGCCGCGATTAGAACTCCACTTCACTTCTCCTTTTGAATCGACAATTTCATTAGGTGCAATGAGTGCATCGTGAAATTCTCGCGCGAGTTTCGGCGTCGATGTAGTAAATTCCACCTCAACTTTTACCTGATACTTTTCTTGTCTCTTTTTGACTTCAGGACGCTTTACCATTGAATAGCTGATGCTATCGATCACAAATGGGGGGGCTTTATTCTCGGCCTCCTGAGTTGTTCCTGTTACGATAGGGTGGACGCTTAGCCAAGCTAATAAGTCACTGACTCGAGGGGTGTTTGGCAACAAGGGAATCATATCGGGATTGTCTCGAAGCTCCTTCTGAAGCACACTTATCCTTTGTCCGATCTCATTTATAGTAAGAGCTTCTAAAGGCAAAATGCCATCGCCGATTTCCCTGTGAGGGTGTTTTCCTTCATATTCTTTTTCAAACTCTGGATATGATTTGCCCATAATCGAGAGGAGGGACGCGTATTCTGAGCGGACTTTTTGCTCCTCGAACTGGATATAGACATGACCAAAGAGATATAGGGCGAATGACAGAAGCAATGTAAGAAGGTAGTACAAGGCAAGTGGTTTTTTTAGCCATCTCCAAGGATGGGGATATACAAATTCTGCCTGCCGGAAATTAATGGAGTCTTCTTTTTCTATAAGCGATCCCACAGCTAGTCCTAAAGGCACTGCAAAGCTCTGCAACTCTTCCTTTGAAAAAGTAATGGTGGGTGCTGGATCGGGTGTGAGGATCTGTTTATTAAGGGGTTCACAAAGAACATTCCCAAAGTTTTGTAAGGTTGACCCGTTGCCAGTAAGTAGAATCTTGTCAATTGATTGATCTCTATTCTGTTTGGCTAATGAATAGAGGATCCGAGCGAGATTAGATTTCAAATCTTCAATGGCTTTATAAAGGGCTGGTGAATCGGTTGTACTTACTGTTTTAAAATCTATTTCTGTTAACGATTTAGAGGAGGCATCTTGCTCAATCGCGTCGTAGAGGCTGCTGAGAGATAGTTCTGTAGATTGAGAGGCAACTAATTTCCCCTCTTTGACGAGAACGCAGCTGGTCTCCTGCCAACCCAGGTGCACGACGTATAATAAATCATGATTTGTGCAAAAAGTTTTACTGAAGGATGCCAGTGCCATTGGCACGCAAGAGATCTCTTCGGGCTCAATGCCCAAGGTTGCCCATTCTTCTAAGTGTTTTTGTACGTAGTCTTTTCTCGTAGCGGCAATTGTCAGCAGTGTTCCTTCGGGGAAGCCCCCTACCTTAATTCGATCTATCAAGGCGTTTTCTGTTGGATAAGGCAAGAGGGGTTCTGTTTGGAACGCAAGGACAGCATCGATGTCTTTCATTTTTTTGAGGTTGATTTCAAGAGGGCGGATCAGCACTTCTTGGGTTTTCAATGCGGTTACAATGATGCAATCTTTGGAGCGATTAAGCAATTCCTTCATCCGTCCTTCGGTGTAAAGCGGATTGACATGTACTGTTTCGCATTCAAAAGAAAATTCCAAAAAGGGTTTTCCTTTGCGCAAAGAGAGCTCTACCGCTCGGATGGTGTTGCCATCGCGGTCGATTCCAAGAATGTGACTAGAATTTGGCTTATCAAACATAGATCTATCATACACGAATCCCTTGAAAATTTCCAGCTATGAATAATGTGCGAAGGTGTGTGTATGGTTTTTTACCACAGAGATCACAGTGATAAAGGGGAAGAGAAGGGAAGTAGAAGGTAGTAAGTTTTGCAATGCAATCAAATCTTTTAAATAAATCCGATTTCATGCTAAATTATTTTTTTTATTTTAAGTTGATACCTAGGAGTATGGAATGAGTACAAAGAAGAATGAAATACTTGATCCAAAAAGTTATGCCAAGTTTTTAGAACACATCAAAAAGGACATTCAAGATTCGCAACTTCGAGCCGCGATGTCCATTACCAAGGAATTAACAGCCCTTTATTGGCGAATAGGGAAAATGTTGTCAGAAAAAGTTTCTTTAGAAGGGTGGGGTGCAAAAACAATAGAGAAAGTCGCTAAGGATTTGGGATCATCATTTCCTGGAGTAGCAGGTTTCTCATTGAGAAACATTCAATATATGAGGAAATTTGCAGATTCTTATCCTGGTTCAAATTGTGCAACAGCTGTTGCACAAATTCCATGGGGCCATAATATTGCCCTTATGGAGAAGCTTGACAGCATTGAAAAACGGGTTTGGTATGCTCAACAGGCCGTTGAGCATGGCTGGAGCCGCACAATGCTCAACACATGGATCGAATCTGACTTATACAGCCGTCAAGGTAAAGCCATTACGAATTTTAAAGACACTCTGCCAAAACTGCAGTCTGATTTAGCTTCTCAAATGGTGAAAGATCCTTATAACTTTTCATTTCTTTCTTTAGATAAAGACCATAGAGAGAAAGAATTAGAAAAAGGACTCGTAGATCATATTCAAAGATTTCTTTTAGAGCTTGGGCATGGGTTTGCTTTTGTTGGGAGACAAGTGAATCTGAATGTCGGCGGAAAGGACTATTTTTTGGATTTATTGTTTTATCACTTTAAATTACATAGGTTTATCGTTTGCGAATGAGAGCGTAAAAATTGAAGAGGTGACCTCAATTTCATGATCGTGGAAATATGTCATAGCCTGAAGAAAGGTAGGACTTACAATAAATTTTGTCTATTTGAACTGTTTCATTTTTGGAAACAGTTGCCCTTATCTTTAAAGTAAAGCTATGAATGAAAATTTTAACTAGAGACCGGTATACGTTTCCATTTAAAGAATGACACAGCAGGTAGAATTTGCTGAAGAAAATGCTTGAATCAGAGTGTCTAATGCGTTTTCGAGCTGCTTCCTAGAGGCTAGTTTTGTTTTAACTAAAGGTAAAGCGACACCCATCTTGTTTAAAAGACAAAGAGAAATTGTCAGAGCGACATCATATAAATGCTCTCTTCCATTTACTTGTTCTCTTACCACTGGACCGCCAGCAATGTATATACGTTCTCTTACTATTGAGTCCATGTCGACACCCACGTTCCATTGATCATAATCAATGAACTTTAATTTATTACAAGACGAGATCAGAATATTTTCTGGGTGAGTGTCTATAGGACAGATTCCCTGATCATGTAAGTGCAAAATCGCAGATTTCATTTGCGAAATAAGATCCAACTTATCCTCCAAAGTTAAACCTTTACAAGCATCTTTTAATGTTAATCCATCTATGTGCTCAAGAAAAAGATAGGGCATAAAGTCGGTTGCATCCTTAGATCCGATCTGCTTGATTACAATTCCTTTAACTCCCATGAAATTTTCATGAGGTCCAAGTCTTGCAGCAACTCTCATGTTATTCTCATAATCTGGTAAATCTTTAATAGGCGATGATAGTTTTGGGTGCTTGATTGCATAGAGCCTATTTAAATCTTTATCATCTTTAATACGCCTGAATTCTACGGTTCCGGAGGAACCAGAGAAAGACTTGTCTGCGATTTTTAAAATAGTAGCATTAAAAACAGAGCCAACTAATGCAGCCGATTCTAAACTATCTGTCAATGGAATCTTGGGATCTACCATTTCTGGCGCGGACGAGTAGATGCTATCAGATTTATCCTTTGCTTCTTTTTCTGCCCATTCCCGATACTCAATATTTTTTGCATAAGCTGAAATCAAGTCTACGCTATCAGGTAATCTAACTACTGCGGTCATCTATTTACTCATTATAAAGTTTGTTTGTTTATAAATATGTTTAATATTTAATTATAAACAATAAACACACAAAAGTAAATAATTATTTGTAACATTGTAGGAACAAATTAGGAGGTGACCTTATGTTTTACCAATTAATTAAATATTCTTGTTATAGGCAAAAGCATCTATACATTGCCTTGCAGTTTCTGCCATAGTTTATATTCCCGTTGATAGGGGTCGTTGGCTAATTGTCTTTCCTCTTCAGTGAGATCCAACAGGAATTGGTAGCCTCTACAACAATCGGTAGTAATTTTCTTGAGGTCGACTGTTGCATTCCGACGAAGAAGCTGACTGAGATCGTTCCAATCGAAGGCTTTTCCCTCTTTGAATTTTTGCATTAGATGTTTTGGGTCAAAGCTATCGCGTGATTGCCAGAGTTTTAAAACAACTAGACGGCGAATGAGTGGTTGGTCAAGAGGCGTGGCTGCGAATAAGCTTAAGTCATAAATATCGCGAGCCTTATTGCGTTGATAACAAGCACGTATTTTTTCTGCGATGATCTCAGATAGCGCAAGGCAGTTGATTTGAGAGGGTACGAAAGGAAGAAGCTTAAAATAACTCTGTTCACATTGTATGCGTTTTTCTAATGATAATGTAGGTATTTCACGTCGGCTTATCTGGATTTTTACTTCACTACACCCGCTTGTATTCCAGGAATGCGTGTAGATGGGGTTGACTCCCCATGACAGGCCATCTTGGGTGTCATAATAAGTATTATCTGGAATACTGAATTGAATACCATGAAAAGGTTTTGCGAAGGCATCCATCATATCAAGGATGACTGTTTCATGATCATGCTTTTCCAAGGCTGTAAAATCGAGGTCAGTGGAAAAACGCCCTTGGGTTCCGATGACCATTTTGCGTATGCAAGTTCCTCCTTTGAAAGCGAATCGATGTAATATACCACGCTCCGTCAGCAGTTGGAGCAAGTGTGTCAATATGATTTCCTTTTCAGCGATCATTATATCTCGAAGGCCAAATTCAGCAGAATAACGTTGAACTTGAGATTTAAGAAGCATTTCATTTCTCCTTTCTTAAGGTTCGTTGGCGACCGAGTCCGGCAGTACCATGCAGTTCTTCTCTCGTAATATTAACAAAAAGATGCCATGTATCGTTATTACCGATGGCATCTTTTAATGGCTTCTTAGGACCAAAGAATGTCTTGCGCCCGTCACCGGCTAGTTGAATAAGGCGTTCACGTTCGATTGTGGGGATATCAGCTTTTACGTGGTCTAATAACCAGCCAAATCGGCGGACAAGTGGGCAAGATCCGAGCTTTTCTAGGTAATCAACCAGTTTTCTGCAATCGACCCGACGACTTGCTATTCCCAGAATATATGCTGCCTCTCCAATACCTCCGGCAAGTTCAGGGCGGTCAATACAATCAATTACCGTCTTTTCGCGATCAGATAAAACAACTTCATAACCGAGAACATCTACCGAAGCAAATCCAAAAAATTTTTGTTTTACAGGGTTTATAATTTTGACTAGAGCATCGCTGATCTTCCTATTGCGAAGATGCTTAGGAGTGACAAGACAGATCACGTTTCGATGCTGTGTTGTAAATCCATAGTAGGCCGCGGCGGTGCTGAAGCCGATATAGTAGGGCTTAGTGATGCGACTCGCAAGTGCTAGTAGATTGCTTTCTCCAAGAGCCTCAGGACCCTGATCTGGGTTGATGAGAAGGTATTTCCCCCAGCTTGCCCGTTCCAGCCAGCCCTTGCGGCGTAGCGAATGAATCACATGGTCAGCGGCTTTCTGGCTAATTCCAAGAAGTTGAACGATCTCTGGTCGTGCGATTTCTCTTTGCCCCTGCTCGACTAAGGTAAGCACCACTCGGCTTTCTTGGGGGGATAATGAACGAGTGATATATTGAAAGTTTCTTTCTTGCACAAAACCTCCTAAAAATCTGGGTTTTGTATTTATAAATATCACATTTAGGAAAATATGTCTATACATTGACTAAAGAATTAAAAGAAAGTTTGCCAACAGTTGAGGAAATTGAAGCCGAATTTGCAAATGAGAGCGTAAAAATTGAAGAGGAAGCTTCAATTTCATGATCGTGGAAATATGTCATAGCCTGAAGAAAGGTAGAATTTAAAATATATTTTTTCTATTTGAACTGTATCCTTTTTGGAAACAGTTGCCCTTATCTTTGCGGCTTCGCGCCCTTGCGTTTAATTTCTTACTGAGAGGTTTCCTGCCTTAGCCTGATGCCTCTGAAGTTCTCGCGTTTAAATCACATTTCAGTGAAAATGATCGCTAAAGTTTAAATTAGGAGTCGCAAATGCTAAAACCGTCCGAAGCTTTCTTTTTCGTCGTCCTTTCTATATTGATATCCTTGTCTTCTTTTAGCGAAGCTTACACGTTCAATCCTAAGGGAAAAGTAGATGTCGGTCCGGCTTACATCCACGTTGATATCCTAGAATCCAATAAGACCATTAAACGGATGGATTTGATTGGTGTTAAGGCCGATGCTACTGTCATTCTTTTAGAAGAGATGGGGTGGTGTGTAAAGCCTGGGCTTTTATATGGAAAAGGGGGATCGGGTCATGGCGAGATCTTCAGTGGAGGGATAGCCTTCGGACACTGTTTTCCTCTTAAAAGTTGGGGGTCACTCACTCCGAACGTTGGGATCATTTACAGTTATGTGAAAACCAGAATTAGCATTCCATTCTTTGCTGCAATGGGGATTGAGCACTTCACAGAAAAATTCCGTTCGGTTTCTCCGTACGTTGGGATCGACGCCACCTACACTTTTTGCAAGGGATTTCGCATTTGTGGAATGTATCAATATGCCTGGAGCAGAACTCACACAACGATTGAAGGTCTTTTGAAATCCAATAGCCACGCTCAAGGACCCAATTACGCTTTGCAGCTTGAGTATGACATTACTGATCAATGGTCTGTACAACTCGGAGGAGCATACAACATCAGCCTCAGTAAAGAAAAACATGGCATCAGGGGTGCTGGGGCAAAACTTGGGCTTGCCTACTGGTTCTAACTGGTTCTAATGAGTTTTGTCAATACTGTGATCAGGAAGAAAACGGCTATTGTGCAGACTACAATTCCAGAAGTGGAAAGAGTCAGTCCATATTCAGTTAGAAGATGCCTAGAAATGGCAACTCCGATAACTGAAGCCAAAATCCCAATTCCTACTGCAAGCAATAGAAGATGTTTCAGGGTATTTGTCAACAGGCGTGCACATAAAACTGGGCCTGTGATGAATGCTAGAACCATGAGAACGCCGACAGCGCGAAAGGCTCCTATGGCAGTTGTTGAAACTTGGGTCATTAATAGATAATTAAAAAAAATGGGAGAGATTCCCAGGGCTGCCGCTAATTTTGGATCAAATGTGGTTATTTGGTATTCTTTAAAAAATAGCAAAAACAGCCCCACATTGATCAGTAGAATCACTGATACTAACTGAATATCATTGTAATGCAATGCATCTACGTTGCCCAAAACAACTTCTGCTCCAATGTGTGCATTTCTTGTAAGAAGTGTCACCAAGATCAGCCCTAAGGCAAATAGTGTTGTAAAAACAAGCCCTGTGCTGGCGTCTTCTTGCAAGCGTGCAACTTTTGTAAGCAACTCTGTAAGGAAAGAAGTGATTAATCCCATCATAAGCGCTGCGACGAGCATCAATTCGATATGAATGGGTTCTTGATGAGTCTGATCTCCTCCTAATACACCTGCATGAGTAAAGAAAAACGCCACGACGATGCCCACAAGTATTGTGTGAGAAAGGGAGTTTGCCAGCATTGTCATTTTCCTAAGAACAAGAAAGGTCCCCACAAGAGCTGAGGAAGCCGATATTCCCATTAAAACAAAAATTTGTATCTCATCTGATGCCAAATCTGCTAAAGCCCATTTGCCCTGAAATACCTCTACAAGGCGTTGTAGAAAAAGTATAATAAATCCAAAAAATGTCTTTCCTTGATATGGATTAGAGATAATGGCTCCAAAATTCATCGATTATATTCCATCCTTAGGAGGTATCCACTGTTGATGTGGATCGATTTGAGGATCTTTCAACAGGAGCGTAAGCTCGTTTTCTAGTTCAGGTGTGATGATGTGCTCCATTTCTTCTGCATTGTGGTGTACATGATCTGCGCCAGCTCCCAGATAATCTGCCAGATAAACCTCCCATAAACGATGAAGCCGCACAATGCGTGCAGCACGCAGAAAGCCGTCTGAGGTTAGTTGGTAGCTGTCTGCACCCATTTTTACAAGCCATCCGCTGTATACAAGAGTGAGTAAAATGTATTTCAAATATAATTGTGAAGCTGATTGGTATTGTGCGATTTGAGCAAAGGAAAGAGTTTGGTTCTGACCTAGTTTCCAAAGTGATTTCATGATGTTTTCTCGGGCACATTGATAGCGAAATTTTACAATGCGAAAGATTCGATAGAGCAATCCTCTTTCAGGGGCGAATAAGAGGGACAATATGCAGATGGCAGAGGCAACGATTACTATCATTGGGCCTGTTGGTAGAATTAAACGGGTCATCATATTAGAGCTGGATAATTGATAGGTACCGAGTACCGATAAATAATTGCCAAAATAGCCGCTAAGCAGTCCAAAAAATGCCGCAAGAATCAACATCATGTGGAAACGGTTGGTGTATTGCCTTGCAGCTACTGCAGGGGCGATAAACATGGCGGACATTAAAATGACTCCAACAGAGCGAATTCCGATAATAACGGCGAGAACAGTAAGGAAAAAGATGATTGCATTGATAAAATTTACGTTGATTCCTAAGCTTTTAGCGTAATCAGGCGCAAAAATAATGGTTTGCAACTCTTTGTCGAATAGAATAATTGTAACAACGACAATTAGTGAAAGGATGCCATAAAGTGCAATATGGATGTCTGTCATCGTCGCTGCTTGGCCGTACAGGTAGGCCTGGGCTTGTCTATATAATGAAGTGTATGAAAATTGCACGTCGCTAGCTAATACAACGCCGATCCCAAAAAAAGTAGACAATACAAAGCAAAGTGCAGAATCAGCGCGAATTTTTAATTTGAATTCCAGTAAATGGACTGTCCACAGGCCTATTAAAGCACTTAACGAGGCCCCACACATAATGAGGAGTGTAATATTCAACTCCATATTGTCATCCAAGGCAAGCAAACCTGCTACGATTACTCCAAAAATGACTCCTGGATATGCTGCATGAGACAAAACCTCCCCCACAAGCGACTGTTTGCGAAGAAACATTAGAACGCCCACAAGGGAAGCTGCGAGGCACATCATCATGGAGCCAAGAGTGGGACCGCGCAGAATGGGGTCAAAGAAGAAAAGAAAAGGGGATTCTGGCATGCTATAAAATCCCTTCAGATTTTTGTTTTGAAAGTTTCAAGGCTTCATCAAACAATGCACAGTTCTTCCCATAAGCTGCATAAAGCGTTTCGGCATTGAAAACATCCTTAACTTCTCCACAGGCTATTAAACGCATATTGAGGATGATGAGCCAATCGAAATAACTTTCCACATGATTCAGGCCATGATGAACGACAAAGATTGTTTTATTCTTTGCCCTGAGCTGTCGCAAGATATCCAATATGACTGCTTCAGTAGCTGAATCAATTCCTGCAAAGGGTTCATCCATGAAGTAAACATCGGCTTCTTGCAATAAGGCACGGGCAATGAAAACCCTTTGTTGTTGACCTCCAGATAACTGACTAATCTGTCTGTCGGCATAGGGAAGCATGCCTAACATGTCTAAATAATGCTCAGCAGCAACGTAATCTGCTTGCCTGGGCCAACGTAGCCAACCCAATTTTCCATAGCGCCCCATCAAGACTAAATCGCGAACTGTAATCGGAAAATCCCAATCCACACATTGTCTTTGAGGAACATATGCGACCCGGAGCCTCACTTTTTTCAATGGCTGACCGAAGAACAAGACATTTCCGGAAATGGGGGCGATAAGGCCTAAAACGGTCTGTAAAAAAGTACTTTTGCCAGCGCCATTAGGTCCAACGATTCCGATGAGTTTCCCTGAGGGGACTTTTAGGGACACATCCCATAAGGCTGCTGTTTTCCCGTAATTCACCGAAAGCTGATTGACCTGCAATACTGGAACGGGATCTTTTTCATCACTCATTCTTGCTTGTCCATCAAAGTTTTGCGTATTGTCTTTGCATTGTATAACATCATTTTTAAATAAGTGTCTCCTTCTGTTCCTGGACGTCCCATGGCGTCTCCGTAAATATAGGCCTTGGAGATATGCAGATGGAGCCCTTTTTCTCTGCCGGCATCCAGGATTTTTCGAATAGAATCTTTGCTTATATTTGATTCAGGAAATAAGACATGTATGTCATACTTTCTCAAATAATCAATGATCGACTGAATATTTACTGCGCTTAATTGGCTGTCGGGGGCAAGCCCTTCAGGAGCCGCAAATCGCTTTTGCCATCCCCCTTTTTGCCGCTCGGCATCTGTGGCAAGATAGGCGCGTGCAAAGTAATTAAATGCATCGTGGGTGGTGACTAAATACCTCATATTCTCTGGAATTTGAATCATTTCATTGCGCACTTGGCCATCTGTTTCTATCATTTTTGCAATGAGCTTTTCCCCATTTGAATAGTATGTCGAGGCATTTTCTGGGTCTTTTTTGCTAAGAGTTTCAACAATGAAGGGAACGGTTTCCATCCAAAGGGAGACGTCCATCCAAATATGGGGATCTAATTGCCCTTGGTACTGCAATATTCTTTTTGGATGCCTTGTGGAAATTGCATCACCAAGAGCAAGGGCTTTGGTGTTATTGTGCAAATGCTTTTGCAGGCTTGGACCATGTTCCAGTCCGAGACCGTTATAAAATATGAGGTCTGCAAAAGCCAATTTTTCGTCATCCCCCTTCACAAGTTGATAAGAATGGGGATCTAACTCTCCTTTTATTAAAGTCAAACTATCAATTTTATCTCCCCCCACTTCTTCTACGAGATTGCTAATCATGGCAATCGTAGAAAGAACCTTTATTTTTCCATTTTGCTCAAACCAGCGCTGTCTATCATTCATTCGGGCTGCTCGATCTTCTGAGGAACAGCTCGAGAACATAAGCAATAGTAAGAGAAGTCTAATGTAGAGAGTTTTCATAGTCTTGCCATTCTGTGCAGTATGTGGTAGTCATAAATTCCCAGGGAACAACCTGAAGAATATTCGATCTTGATTGCATATCTCCCAACACTGTAGATGCGGATGGCCCGGACGTCAGGGTCGCTTTTAATTCCGTAAGAGCGCCTACCTGTCATCTGATCCAGGCATGCAGCACAGGGACATCTTTCTTGTAAGTCACTAAGACGGTAACGACCTTTTCTTCCGTCGTTCCAAAAAATCATAAAAGTATGGTTATCCAATTGAGTAAGCTCTTTGATATAGACCGTTGGTAAGTGATTGTGCATATTAAAACTCCTTCCAAGTTATTTCAAAGTTTGTTAAAGAGTCCTTCATTTCTTGCTGGATGTTATCTACTTGTTTGATAACCCTCTCAGCCAGTCCTGAAAACACTTCGGTACTGTTAGATTTAAAATTCTTATTGAAAATAGACATTCCTTCATCCCCACTTTTACAAAGTGCTGGATCAATTGGAATTTCACCTAAAAACGGAAGGCCTGACTCAACAGCCAACCGATTTCCGCCGCCTTTGCCAAAAAGATAAATTTTCTCATCTATGAGAGGATGTTGATAGTGACTCATATTTTCAACAATGCCAATAATTGGAGTTCTCACTTGATTAAAGAGATTCATTGCTTTGCGAACGTCCATTACGGCAACCTCTTGAGGTGTTGTGACCATCAGAGCTCCTAATATATTTGCCTTTTGAGCTAGTGTGAGCTGTATGTCTCCTGTTCCTGGGGGAAAATCAACCAGTAAATAATCCAGCTTTCCCCATTTTACCTGCTGAATAAACTGAGTAATTATGTTATTTGCGATTGGCGCACGCACTGCTGCGGCCTCATCGGTCTTGCGAAAATAGGCCATAGAAATCATGGAAATACCTTGACAAATGGCTGGGATAAGGATTTGTCCTTCTTGACCTGGCATTCTATCCTCTCGAAGCATTTTTCTGATAGAGGGCCCATAGAGATCTGTATCCATGATTCCTACTTTGAAGCCCTTTTGCTGCAGGGCTAAGGCTAAATTAACTGTGATGGTGGATTTGCCCACACCACCTTTTCCAGCAGCTATTGCGATGGTGTGCTTAATGGTTGAAAGTTCGTCGGGTTCATACATTTTCAAAGACATAATGTTCTCCTATTGGACGGATTTACCTTACAGTGCACTAGCATAGAACATATAAGAAGTTCTGTAAAGAAAAACACAAAGACTGTGAAAATGGCTCATAAATTTTATGATTAAATAATTTATTCACAATGCGGTGTGGATAGACATTAGCACAATTCTATAGTATCTTTACTGGGAGAACAACAGTTATTGTTGCGAAAAAAGAAAAGAAAGAATAAATTACTCTTAATAATTATAGAGTCTGGCTAAGAGAGTGCTTACAAACTCTAATTAAGGAACCGTGCGAAAATACACAAACATAAGGGAGTTAGCACTTCCTAAGACATGTTTGCCGACAGATGTTTAAAATGTTTTAGAAACAATAACACAAACAACAAGAAAAGGTATATATTATGGCAACAGCCCACGAAAAAATTGATGTTAAACAACTTGAAACACTAATTCAAGCTGCAGTAAAGAAGATCCAAGGAACCAAAGAAAATGATATTTGTCGATATTTGCCAGTAGAGACTGGTGGATACATTCATCATTTTACGATGAGAAAAATGAAGCAAGAGGCTCCACAAGCTCTACAAGCTTTAATTTCAAAATACATTATTAATTCCACAAAACCTTCAACTGTAAAACCAAAACAGCGTGCTCCACGTGGATCTCGCAAACGCCGCGACCAAGTTTACTTTACTAAGCAAGACTTGGAACGGATGCTTACAATTGCACGTAGTGCAGGCGATAAAGACATGATTCGCAAGCTCACACCAAAACGTGATTTGAAATCACTTAAAAAAGAATTGATTTCAGCGATTAAACATGGTCTTCATGGAGCAATCGAACAAGAACTTTGGAATGCTTATATTGAAACAGTATCAGCTTCTGCGCCAATGTAATTTCTCTGATCCCTCACAAGATTATTAAGCAATCTTGTGAGGGATATCCCTTCCCAACAGCCCTCCCCTCCACATCATCAAATAAGCATCAGGCTAATCTAGGGAGTGCGGCTACTTTTGGTTGGAGACCCAACAAATCTTCTCTTTTTTGCCCTTTTTTATCTCATTTTGTAGCCCACACCAAGGTTTTCGCGAGCCTGCGAGCAAAAACCGCAGGTGTGGGAACGGTGAAAATTAGAAATAAAACCAGGGCACTGGTTCCTCTTTTTTGCTCTTTTGAATCATATGTGCGGTTGAAAAAGAGAACAAAAATGAAGAACCAGTCCCTGGTTAATTTTTGTTCTCATAATACCCACACCTGCGGTTTTCGCTCGCAGGCTCGCGAAAACCTTGGTGTGGGCTACAAAATGAGATTAAAAAGGGCAAAAAAGAGAAGATTTGTTGAGTATCCAACCAAAAGTAGCCGCACTCAATGTAGGCAATCTCTTAGTAAGATTTTACCGCAGAGATCACAGAGAACAAGGAGAGATGGAGAGAGAAAAGTAGAAGTCATTCCACCTTTTTCTCCTCCGCTTTGCCTGTTCTCTGTGATCTCTGTGGTAAAAATCTTACTAAGGGGTTGCCTACATTAGCCTGATGCATATGTCTGCATATCTTTTACTTTTTAGTGGGAATTTTTGGAGATTATTCGTGTGAGATGCCTGCACATGAGGGGGGCGAAATAAAATTCAGATACCCTGTCTGTAATGGACCGGGGGCCTCATTACAGACTAGGGGTATCTGAACACTTAACTATCGGAAGCTAGCTCTTCTTGCTGGCAATTTTGCAGTTGGCTTTTTCAGAGAAAAAGCACGTGGTCTTGCAATTGCTGCTCTAGATTTTGACTTTGGCTTCAATTTTGTTGAAGCAGTAGCTTTTGATTTTGGTTTTGATTTCGCTGTTTTTTTTGCAGTCTTTTTAGGACTTTTTGTGGTGTTCTTTTCAGAATGAATAGATTCTTTGCGATAACCTTTTGCAATTTTTTCCAAACGTACTGTCATTGTGCGTACGCGCTGTGAAGCTGCCTTATTGCCGCCTTCAGCTTTATGCAAATCTTGTGTGATTTTATTTAACAAGTCTTTCAACGTGTTAATGGTTGTGTGTAGTGCCATACCCGTACTCCTCTGTTTAAGGGTTGTCATACTCATGATTATTAACTTTAAGATATATTGTGCAATACATTTTTCTTCTCTTTCTCATTTTTTTTTCACTTCACACTCATCGTCCGAGATAGTGCGGGAGTTTACAATCAAGCTTGAAAGTACTTTAAGAGTCGTTTTTTTAGTTCTCAGGGGTCTGGTAATCTGTTTTAAAAAAAAATGAAAAAAAAGCTGGTTCTGTTTAATTTTTTCCCTTTTCGATATACTTCGAAGAGAACATCAATTCCAAAAAAGGCGGAGTCTTCACGTGTTCATTGCTCTTTTGTGTATTTTATGGCTCTGTATGATACCCTTGAGCCATGAATGTTCCGAATATCCTCCTAAACATGCTCAGGAGCTGTTTCAGGCCTCTCTCTTTGATAAGGCGGTCCCCCTATTCCAAAAAATTCTCAATGAATCTTCTGCAAAAGATAGCACCATTCGGACAAATTTAGCCTTATCCTATATGCAATTAGGACAGCATTTTCCTCTGATTAATCTCTTGGAGGCTGCATCAGACCGATCACCGGTCGAAGAGTACTGCCTTGCTGTCGCTTACCGTAAAGAGGGGATGCATGAAAAAGCCGTACAACGTGTGAATGTCTTCCTGCAACGGGAGACCGATTTCGAATTGAATCTGAACTATGAATTGGCTCTCAATTTATTTAGGGCTCATAAAGAAATAACTTCCCAATCTGAAACTGCGCGAAAGCTCCCGCGGATTGACGATCGCAAGTCGGTCCATATTTCTAATATTGACCGACTTGCAATCGTCGATCCCCGGGACTTTGGCGCTGTTTCAGATGCGGAAGTTATTCCTTTACGAGCCCTTATGAACGGTGAGAGGCAAAAGGCACGAGCCATTTTCACGCAGTTAATGCAAGAAGGGAGCGGCAAACTGAAAGTTTTGTCCGCATTCTACGTTATTCGCATCGATATTCTCGAAAACCAATATGAAATGGCTTTGGCAGATCTGGAAACAATAGCTCCATTCCTCGAACATGATGATCTCCTTCGTTATGAATGGGCATATTTGAAGGGAGAAGTCTATTTAAAAAAGGAAGACTTTGCCCAAGCTGCACTTAGTTTTGAAGATGCTCTTCCAAACCAATCCCCCCAACATGTGGCCTGGTATGGCGAGGCTTTGCGTTACCTTGCTGCATGTTATTTGAAGCTGGGTGAAGACACCTCTCTCCCAATAAACACCCAAATCGCATTTTTGGCTAAGGCTGAGTCGCTATTTAAACTTCTCTTTGCACATGACCCCAACGAAGCAACGGCCTTATTGTTAAGTCAGTGTCTGTTGATTAAGGGCTATCACTTACGTGATGTGGAATCGCTCAAAGCAGCCGAGCTCTTGTTGTCCAGCCAGGATCTCTTCAAATCAAGAGAGGGGCAGGCACAAGCATTATTACTTCGTGCCGAGGCCGTCCAAGACTTTGCAAGCCGCTATGCGTTGGCTCATTACCTCACTCAGGAAAAAGATCAGGACCTTTTTGTCTTTGCCAAAGGGTGGTATTTTCGAGCATTAAATGAATTTGAAGAGGCAGAGAATCAGATCAAAGCTGGAAATAAAGAGGAGTCAATACATTTACTCGAGAGTGCCTATTACGCTTTTGATAAGGCCTATCTCATGCTGAAAGATCAGGACCCGTCCTATGCAGCCCTTGCATTGAAGTATCAGGCCCTTTCAGCCTTTTATCTTTCAGATTCTGATCGTCTTTCGCAGGCGAAAATTTGTATAGAGACCCTTTTAGATACTCCGGCAATGCGAAGCACTTTAAACGACCCGGATGAACTTTATTACCTCAATACTCTGATTCTGTGTCAACAAATTCAAAATGGGTCTAGTCCCGAAGCCTTGTCTCATCTTGAAAGCTTGCAGGCCTCATTGGCAAAGATTGCAAATGGCAAATATAAACAAATGTCATTGTTGCTTCTTAGCAAGATCTATTTCGGCAGAGGACATTATGAGAAGGCTAATGAGGCGTTGGGACTTTTGTTGGATACGACAGATCGTTCTGCTTACATTTCAGAAGCCTTATTTTGGGGGGCTCGCACTGCAGAGCAGCTTCAAAATCATTCAAAGAGCAAAGCTCTTAAACAAACACTATTTGAAAACTATCCTGAAAGTCCTTTTGCAGCTGAGGCATATTTCACATTTTATAGCTATGCCGAGTATTTGCAAGGAGATCGAGCAGCTCTCAAACATCTTGAAAGTCTTTCGAAAGAATTTCCATCCTCTCCCTATGCCATCCATGCTTGGTTTTTGATAGGCTTAGACTATAAACGAGATCGCAAAACTGCTGAAGGCAAGTGGATCCGCAAAAAGAACCTTACAATGGCGATTGATGCTTTTCAAAAGGCTGAATCCCTTTTTGATTCTCTCTATATGACTGAAGCATTTCAACAACTTAAAACCGTTGACGAAGATGATTTCCGCACCCTCATCGCCTTGCGATATCGCGCTTCTTTGGAACGGGTTCTGGCTAATCTTTCGATTGCTGAGGAGGCTCCGACGGCCAAAAAGCTTATCTACTTAAACTATGCCGAAGAGGGACTTCGTGATTTAGTTGGCGAACTGAAAAATTCTGCACATCCTCTTCGCCCTTATTTAGCGTCGTTAAGGTTTTCTTCTCTTCAAGAAGAGGCATTATATTGGCTTGCTCAAGCTTATGTAAAAGGTGGGAAGGATTCTGCTGCGGAAGAGATCCTTCAGGAGATTTTACAACAGTATCAAAAGAGCAAAGTGACGAGAGGATATTATCTATCGCGTGCTTGGTATGAACAAGCTCTCATTGAAAATCGGCGGCAGAGCTATCGCAAGGCCTTAGATGCCTTGTTCCTGGCTGAAGATGCCGCCAAAGGGAGAATTTTAAGCGATGATCAAAGGCTAGATCTTTGGATACAGCAAGCAAATCTGTTGAAGGAACTTGGGGATACCGATCAAGCAATTCTCACGCTTTCTAAAGCAATTAACGACAATGCAATCTCAGGGTTGCGCATTAAAGCAATGCTGTTGCGTGCAGAGATTTATGAACAACAAGGGCGTTTGGAATTAGCTCGCCGTCAGCTTGAATCTACCTCCAAAAAAGGGGGAGAGTGGGCACAAAAGGCAAAGGAGAAATTAATTAAAGATTATGGATATTAACTTGGCATCAATTTTTGAATATAGCTCAAATTGGAATATCATCCTCATTGTTATTGTAGGATGCTCCTTGGTGAGTTTTACGATTTTTATCGAACGTTTTCTGCATCTGAGAAAATCTGAAATTGACACAAATCAATTTATCATTGACATCAGAAATAGCATCAAAGAGGGAAACATTGTTGAAGCGATTCGTGTTTGTGAAAACAAGGCAGGGACGATTTCTAATATCGTAAAGGCCGGACTTCTCAGACATAACAGAGGCAAAGAACAAATTGAACAAGCGATGGAGCTTTCAGGCTTAGTAGAAATTGCACAACTGGAGAAGAATGGTAAGATTTTATCGATTATCGCGCACATCACCCCTCTCATTGGCCTTTTGGGCACTGTACTTGGCTTTATTCAAGCATTCGCTGAAATGAGAATGAGCGGGCTTGTGGATATTTCTGCTACGCGCATAGGTGAAGCGATGGAATATGCTCTTGTAACGACTGCAGCTGGTCTCGTCGTTGCCATTCCCTCAGTACTGGCTTATAATTATATCGTGAGCCGCATCGAGGGATTTGTGTTAGAAATCCAAACAACATCGTCGGAAGTGGTCGACCTTTTAGTGCATCGGGAAGAGGACTACTGATTTTATGCAGTTCAAAACACGCCTGAAGACATCTGTCAGTCTGATCGATTTAACGCCCCTTGTCGATGTCATTTTTCTTCTATTGATCTTCTTTATTATCACATCAGACATTCTTCCATTGAAGTCCCTTAATATCGAAAATCCCACGCTCGAGAAGTCTTCAACTGCATTGACAACCCAGCTACTCGTCGTAATGGATGCGCAAAATGTCATCTATGTGGGTTCAAAAAAGACCATCGTTGACCTCGCTTCATTAAAAAGTGCAGTGTTCCAAGAAATTGCCCTTTTAAAGCAACAGCAAGGTGGAGTGAATCCCACAGTCGTTGTCAGTGTGGACAGGCGTGTGGAATATGGGGTATTCTTGCAGCTGTTTTCAATCATTCAGGAATGCTGTCCACGCGTCAGGCTCGTGTACAAGCCCATCGAACCCTTAGATGATTTTGAGGCAGCCTGATGTTGAAACTCGAAAAACAGGGAAAAAAAGAGATTAACATCAGTCTGAGGAAACCATTTCATTTTTTTGATGCTCTCTTTTTGAAAGCCTTTTTTCTTGCTTTAGGATTACATGTAACAGCATTTCTAGTCTTTCACATTCATCAGATGATTTTCACGCATGAAAAAACTCTCGATCCAACTTTTGTTGATCTCGACATCTCACAAAAAACAGGAGAAATGGAAACCACTACACAAACTCATTTCGAGGAAATGAGAAATTGGCACTTGGCCCTTGCTCCAAAACCCTCCTATCCTAAACTCCCCACCATTGCTATGATAAACTCTGAAAGGCGCCCTACAGAATACATGCCAAACGTGCTTCTGACAGAAAATCCCTTTGAACAAATCGAGGAATTTTGGGATTACTTCGAACCAAAGGCTGAAAATGTGTCGCAGCCACTTGAAATTGCTGTGTCTGGACCTTTGAGCAACTTTGTGAGCGAGTCTGATATGCGTGTGGAACAAATTGCAAAGTTACCGACGGGTAATGTTCAAGAAGATGTGGGAATCTATGAAGTACGTGTGGAAGGCAAAACAGGGCGTGTTTTCTGGTTTTTAACGAAACAGCAGCCGAAAAATCAACAATGTCGACAAGCGGCAGAGACACATTTATCAACAATAGGCTTTCATCCAAATATTGAGCAGCCAATTATTCCAGGGGAGATTAAAATCTCTTTCAGAAACTTATGATTGATATTTCAACAGCTACAGCAACAACTCTTTACCTTTGTCTTACCATTGGCTTCTTGCTGGTGGTTTGGTTGATGGAACATTATTCCTCAACAAAGAAAAAAATTATTCTCGCAAAAGAGGAACTGCTCGTGTGTGAATTTTGCCACTTTGCCTATCTCGCAGACCGATCCAAGCAAGTAACCCAATGTCCTCAGTGCCTTTCATACAATAAAGACAATCTGTACAAGCCAAAACGGAAATAGATATTTTGTATTTTACCCCAGAGATCACAGAGAGAAGAAGAGAAATATGGAGAAATGAGAAGAATATTCTTTACTAAAAGAACATTTTTTTTTACTTCTCCATATTCTCTTTTTCTCCCTGTGATCTCTGTGGTAAAATTTTACAGAGATGTTTTAGAGGGAATTGCTGCTTGAATTGCCATCTGAACCGTGAGAATTCCTGCAAGAACTCCCTCTTCGTATCGAAATAACGGGTGATTTTCTAGCTGCAAGAAATCATTGGGCTGCAACAGATCATCCTCGGTCAGTTGAGGAACTACTTGTTGACCACATTGCAATAACTTCTTCTTTTGATAAACTACGAGTTCTTGGAGTAGATTTTCTAATTCAATGCAATCTATTGCAACACTCTTATCTGCTTTTTTAGCCATCATTTTCCCTACAATTGTGAAGCAACGAGCGAGAGTCGCCCTTACAGGGCTCATTATGGTGTTTGGATCTACCCAGGCCTTCGATCGCCCTTTCAGGGCTTCCTCAGCCGTCATAGCAGAAAAATTGCGTCTTAGCTCTCGTAAAATTACTTCAGAACAGCCCACAACAGAGGTTGTGCACGGCCCGGAGGGCTGTTACAATTTAGCTCAGGCTGAGCGCTGCCCCGGAGGGGCGAGCGAAGCCTGGGTTTGGCATCACCCCACACATTCCGCTCCGGAGGGGCGGCACAAGCCAATAATAGAGTTTGCATACGGAACGAGCGTTGCATTGCATAACCTACAAAGGATGTTGCACACGGCCCGGGCCGTGTGCAAACCTCTATTATTGACTTGCACCGCCACTCCGAGGCGTAATGTGTGGGGTGATGCCAAACCCAGGCTTCGCTTACCCCTCCGGGGCAGTGCTCAGCCTGGGCTAAATTGTAACAGCCCTCCGGGCCGTGCACAACCTCTGTTGTGGGCTGTTCTGAAATAATTTTGCGAGAGCTAAGACGCAATTTCTCCTATGACGGCTGAAGAAGCCCTGAAAGGGCGACCGAAGGCCTGGGTACATCCAAACACCATTATGAGCCCTGTAAGGGCGGCTCTCGCTCGAAGCCTCTGTCATTTTCCAAACGCCTTTTTTGAAAAAACTCTTTAAGCAACCCAGCACTGAGCTCTCGCAACACATCAGTTCTTATGCTCATAGTATGTGTGGGATGGGGCTGACTAAACAAATTCACCCAGCTTCCATTAGCACCATGCCTGATATCAGGAGCGCCCCAAACCAATCTAGGAACCCTAGCAAGCAACATCGCCCCTGCACACATCGCACAAGGCTCAACAGTACAGTATAGCGTAGTTTCGGCAAGCCTCCAGTTGTCCAATGCAGACTCGCCAGCCGTAATGCACAGCATCTCAGCATGGGCAGTGGCATCTTTTAGCATTTCGACTTGATTATGCCCTCGAGCTATGATTTGCTTTTGATGGACCAGGACAGCTCCTACAGGAACCTCTTCTCTTTGATAGGCTTTCCACGCCTCTTTGAGCGCCTCTAGCATAAAGCGTTCATCTTCATCTTGAGGGGTAATTATAAATGGAAATGGTCCGTCATTTTTTAATTTCATGATGCCTGTCGCGTTTTTTTTCATTAAGGTATATCGTTAAGATATTAGCAATGAATTAGAGATAAATCAAGAGGACCTTATGGCAGAGCATAAACATCTTTTCTATGGAAAGGAAGTGGTTCGCCGTCGAGAGCAAGAATATATTCAAGAGCTTCTGAAAAAGTATCGGAAAGAGCCCGCCACAGAAGCGTTAAAACAAAAAATCTGGGATGAGCTACAAGCTGAAAAACAGGCGGGAAAGATTGCGATCCCCTTTAAGGTCGTTTTGCGCAAAGACCCTTCAGGCTTGTTCCCCGAGTATGTCGAAGTCATTCTGGACACCAAAGTCTAATGCAATGAACAAGATAAGCAAAAGTACCTCAGGCGACCTCTAAGAAGAAAAGTAACAGGATGTGCAGGATCAGGCAGGATATGAAGGATAGTGAGCATCCTCTTGATATGCAAAGAATTTCCAATGGAGCTAAGGCCGGAGGCCTTAGCTCCATTGGAAATTCTTTTGAATTACAAGAGGATGCTCACTATCCTTCATATCCTGCCTGATCCTGCACATCCTGTTACTTTTCTTCTTAGAGGTCGCCTGAGGTACTTTTGCTTATCTTGTTGATGGGAAAGTCAGTGTGAATTTTGTTCCCAATCCATGTTCAGATTCCACAGCAATAGTTCCCTTATGCTTCTGTACAATGCCTGAAACGATCGAAAGACCAAGTCCAGCACCTCCCAATTTACGGCTATGGGCTTTGTTAACCGTGTAAAATCTTTCAAAAATCCTATCCAGATCCATCTTAGGAATGCCGATGCCTTTGTCTTGTATAGCAACTTTGAGCGAGCTTTCTTCCTTTTCCAAATGGATAGTGATCTGAGCAGGGGATTTTGAGTACTTTCCTGCATTCTCTAAAAGATTCGTGATCGCTATTTCCAGAAGATGGGGATCTGCATATAGACTAAAAGGATCATCACTGTCTTTTTGGATCTCAATATTGGAATTTGGATATAACTCTTTAACAGTCTGTGAGCAATGGTGGATGATCTCTTCGATATCACATTTCGTAGAGCGTATGTCTACCATGCTATCGATGTCTGTTAAGACGAGAAGATCTTTAACAATTCGACCCATTCTCAAACAATTGCGCATGACCTTCTCGATAATTTCCCGAGAGGTCTCCACAGGTAAGTCGGGATGGTCATGCAACGTTTCTACATAGCCGCCAATGATGGCAATCGGCGTTTTAAGCTCATGAGAGGCATTGGAAATGAAATCTCTCCGCATATTTAGGATTTTGTATAGCGATTCCAAAACAGCTTCTTTTTCATTTCGCTCTTGAGTGATCGAGTTAATTTGATCCTGAATCTTAGCGGAGAGGGAATTCAGCGTGTTTGCAAGCCTCCTAAATTCGTTGTCATTATCGCTTAATGATACTTCTATTGAGGGTAAAGTGGTTACTTTCCCCTCTTGGTATGGTTGTATAGCCTTTATAACTGTCTGGATTGGACGGGTCAACCGATTGACCACAAGCCAACAAAGCAACCCAAAGAGCAACAAAACAAATGAAGAGAATAGAACGAGTCCCATTTCAACCTCTTCAGTCAAGTCCTTCATAAACTTCATAGGAATTGCAGTGCGAACCACATAAGTTTTTCCATGAAAATCAAATGTTTTTGCCATATAAAAGAAGTTGTCACCGGACCTTTTTGATCGCCGTTCATTGGTTCCAAAACCATTTTTAAATGCTGCGGTCACTTCAGGATAATTTAAAATCTTGGGGGCTTCCCGTCCAGTTTCCACAAATCGTTTGGTATAGGAATCATAGAGTAGTTCTGAAGAGTCATTGATGATACTGACTCTAAAAAATACCAAGTATTTTTGTTTATGCAAGCTTTGGATCAGCATTTCATCGCTAGGAGCCTTCTGGATTCTCTGAATGAGTTGATTGGCCTGCAAACGCATGGAACCGATGACGATGTTTTCTACCAGGTGAGAGGCAAAAATATACATGAGTATGATAAGTACAAAGAATATGGCAATGTAAGAAATGAGAATCTTATAGCGAAAGCTAATAGAACGGATGATAACGCTAAGTTTCATGAAAATACTAGACCTCTTAAACTCATTAGAGTATTTCTTAAATTATGACAAACTATGAAATTGTTCAATTCGATCCCTCTGATCTTACTCCGGAACAAATTGCTGCCTTGTCGCCATTGACGGAAAACAAATATCGGTGCTGCCTAAAGGGTGTACATCCCGATGGAGTGACAGAAACAGTCCCATGCATTATTGCAGCACTGCACCAAGGTAGTCCCATTGGCTTAGCTCTAGCTAGCTACGTCCCAATTTTGCGCTTTGCCGAGTTGCATTCCATCCATGTTAAGGAATCTGATGACTTTCAGGAAATAGGGAAACACTTATTAGCCAAACTCGATGAAGTCCTAAAGCAAACGGGCTGTTTAGTGATCACTTTCAATTACTTTACTGACACGCCCGAAACAGAAGCCTTAGAAACTCTGTTCGCATCGGCAAATTGGAAACCACCAAAGACATTTAGCATTCATTGCCATTTCTTAGCAGAAGCATTTTCTCCGGAATGGCTTGAAAATGCCCCTCAACTACCTGACGATTTTGAAATATTTCCCTGGACAGACCTATTGCCGAAAGAGCGGGAACGCCTACTTTTCCATCAGGCTCAAGGGGTCATCCCTCTCGAGATCTCTCCATTTAATAAACGGGAAAAATTAATAGAGCCGCTCAATAGCTTAGGTTTACGTCATCGCGATGAAGTTGTAGGCTGGATGGTCACCCATCGGATAAACCCCGATAGAATTCAATATTCTTCCTTGTATATTCACAGAGAATTTCAACGGAGAGCAATCGCAATTCGATTGCTATCTGAATCAATCATGCTCCAGAAAGAAGCCCAAATTCCGCTGGCTGAGTTAGAAGTCAATGTACAAAGAGTAGATGTGACCTGGATCAATTTCGTAAAGCGGCGCCTCATTCCCTTTGCGAACAAGGTGTTTTACACAAAGCAAACCTGGCGCCACCTCAAAGAAACCGTCTAAGCATAAACATAAACATAAGCATCAGTCTAATGCGAGCAACATCTTAGTAGAAAAGTGACAGGATATGTAGGATCAGGCAGGATATGAAGGACAGCAAGCATCCTCTTGAAATGTAATAATCAATGATAATTGAAAGGAGGTGTGCGAAAGGACATAAAGGGCCAAAAAAAATTTAGTCCAATAAGAGGTAATTGCAGAAGTGCCGGCCCTCCGGGACGGTATGTGTTGGTTGGCGCTTACCCAGGCTTCGCTTACCCCTCCGGGGAGCTTCAGCCTGGGCTATTACGTGAACAGGCCCTCCGGGCTGTATGGGGAGCTTTTGTATGAAAGTCACTTTTCACACTGCCCGGAGGGCTGTTTACATAATAGCCCAGGCTGAAGCTCCCCGGAGGAGTAAGCAAAGCCTGGGTAACTGCCAACCCACACATCCCGTCCCGGAGGGCCGGCACAAACCAATTGCTTTGACCTGATGCTTTGGCATGTACTTGTGGATTGATATGGATTAGAGCAGGATCGCTGTGCCGGCTGCTAGCGCGAGCCCGGTGCCAATAAAGCATAAGATTGCCAATGCTGTTAGCCCAACGCGACACCAACCCTTCTTTGTATTTGCAATAGCCAATAATGTAATCCCCGTTACACATGCCAGCACTGCTATTCCGAAACCAGTGTGCAAAAATCCCCAAATGACAATCAAAGCAGGCCAAACGTAATTCTTCCATAGCTTCGCTATCTGACGCCCAAGCCATATTGCAACATTTTTGGTCCCTTCCCAAAATTTTTGCGCACCGGTTGGACTGCTAATTGCCTGTTCGGCAGCTGTAGCTGCTGTAGTCACTCCACTCATTTTGTCTCTCCCTATGATATTTTATGGATCTTTCATAATTTTCTACAAAAGGGCACCCCTCACAGCTTGCTTCATATTTTGTGCAGAAGTCTTGGTGAAGCTGGAAAGCCCCTTGCTCGGCAAAAGCAGAATTCATCACACTTCCCCTTGGTGAATCCCCAAACAAGCGGTGAGTCAAATAACGGGTTTTACTATTTCCTCTTGATGACGCGGAAGCGAAAAACTTTTGAAAAGCTGCTTCCTCCAACTTGTTGCCGTTTACGAGAGCCTGGGAATATAGCAATGGAAAAACCACATTTATTATTAACGTATCCTTAAAATCATGACCTATTAATGGAATGATCTCTTCTCTGGGCTGCAGCTCAAATGAATAGTGACTATTCCAGTAGGGGTCTTCAAAACTTGGAATGAGTTGATGGAGCTCTGCGTATAACTTTCTGCATGATTTTTGATCTTCTAAAGTCATCCATCGTTCATTCCAAAGTCTCATTATCAGATGGTATAAAGATTTGTAAATTTTTTTAGAAAGGATTTTTGCAAGAATCAAAAGACGGCGTACGGGATGATTCAAAGGACGAATGTTATGCAGTTTCAACTTAATTTGTGGGGCATCTGGGCTCTTGTCAGCGATATTCATCAGCTCAGCATATTTGGAAGAGCCTTGCCACTTATCTTGATACAAGGAAGTGAAAAAACCACATGCCTTCATAGCATATGCTAGAAGCAAATCTTCATCATTAGAATTTAAACGATGCAGCCAATGGAAAATTTCGGTAAATTCTTGAGGGTTCTGTTTATACCCGAGGGCTCGAGCTAATCCTAGAGCAAATTGTAGGTCCAATACTTCGTAGTAACTCTTCAAATACTTTTTCTTTTGGATCAACCTCCAACCTGATGCACTTTGGAAGAACATTTCGATTTCTTCATCTGTAGCAATTTTGAACAGATCATGCGCACAACGTCCGCTGCCAATAAATTCTTTGTAAGGATAAAGCTCCAAATCTATCATTCTAGATATGAAGTCAATGTCATTTGTTAAAAATGGCTCTACAAAGACTTCTAATACATCTTTTCCATTGTTTGTAACAACCGGCAGCCTTTTTTCAGTCTTCCAGAAAGCCAGATGTAGAATGACTTGATCATAGCGGGGATCGCAATGGTGCTTGTGTTGATACCACCCATCGGACTGCAAATGGATTTCAATGTCGCCCCGATACTCAGTTTGGCCAATTTTAAGATGGGCCTTTAGAAAATCAGGTCCTGCTTCAGCATTCCAAATGCCTGGGGAAATCACCTCGATGGGATTGCCTTGATCGGTGCTTATTTGGTTGAAGTACTTCTGCTCAAACCACATGACCTGCACATGCTGTTCAGAGAAGCATTTATAAGGGGTATCCACTTCTGCAACTAGATGTGGATGGTCCTGGACATCCGACAGTAATGATCCGTAAAAAGAAGTCATAAAATCGAGAGGGTTCAAATTTGTGAAAAAAACAATTGCTTGGTGTATACTGGTATATGTGATACTTTTTTTGAAGATGTAAATCAAGGAAAAAATACACCAACAGAGCTCATCAGTAAAGTATGACAAAAATACATCGAATGTATTAAAATACGATACATTGGATATAATTTTGTCTAGAATAACTAGGAGCAATATTTATGATCAGTTTAGCAACGTTTTCTTTTACACTTGCATTACAACTTCTCGTAGTAGTCTCTTCTGATTGGAACGCCACTGAAGGGAATCTTTATCGCTATGAACGCACTCCCACCACCGCATGGGAGGCTGTAGGATCACCCATACCAGTCACATTAGGAAAAAAAGGAATGGCTTGGGGACTTGGTTTACATGACATGAGCAATCAAACTGGGTTGGTTAAGAAAGAGGGCGATCGGAAATGCCCTGCAGGTCTGTTTGCCATAGGACCTGCTTTTGGAGATGCACAACACCAATCTTATGCTGTGAAGATTCCGTTTCTGCTTGTTACAGATGATCTGGAATGTGTCGATGATGGTAATTCTAGGTACTATAATCAGTTTGTATATGCAAATTCTATTCAGAATCGCGATTGGAATAGCTCAGAAAAAATGAAAGAAATTGGACCTATGTATGCGCTAGGATTGGTTATACAGCATAATCTTGATCCGATCCAAGTTGGAATGGGGTCTGCGATTTTCATGCATATTTGGGAAAATGAAGGAGTGACGACAACAGGCTGTACAGCCATGGCAGAAGGCAATTTAAACGAAATTGTGTCGTGGCTCAATATTGAAAATCAACCTTGTATTGTTCAACTTCCACTTGATGAATATTTGAGCAAAAAGGCACAATGGGGCCTCCCAGAACTGCCAGAGACTCCTTAATAACGCAAGGTGCTAGTCATACAATGCTTTTAATGGGGCCAAGAAAGGACATAAGGGACGTAAAGGACTTTAAAGGACAAGGGACATAAGGGACAAAAGACACTTGTTGTCCCTTATGTCCCTTGTCCTTTAAAGTCCTTTACGTCCCTTATGTCCTTTAGGTCCCTTGTCCCTTATGTCCTTTCTTGGCCCCATTTTAATCCATCGGTGACTAGCAACTTGCGTTAATATTGTAGCATTTTCACGTAAAGGTAATGAACTCATGTCAAGATTATTCCTATTTCTTACAATTGCTCTTCAATTTGCTCCCTTGTGTTTCGCAACAGACTCTTCTCAAGTAGACAGCATAGCAGCGCAAGTGCAGTTGCCACGGATACAGGAACCAATTCCGCCTTATCCGTATCTTGAAGAAGAAGTCACTTTTACAAACCCTGCAGACGGAGTTGTTCTTTCCGGCACATTGACCTTGCCATCTACTCAGGGGCCTTTTCCAGTTGTGATTCTGTTGCATGGTTCGGCCCCATTGGACCGAAATCAATCTATCTGTGGTCATAAATCCTTTCTTGTATTGTCGGATTACTTGACTCGGCAAGGAATTGCTGTTTTACGTTTTGACAAACGGGGAGCTGGGGAGTCAACCGGGAACTATGATACTGCAACGATCGAAGATTTTGCAGGCGATGCATTAGCCGGTGTAAAATATTTAAAGACTCGAAAAGAAATTAGCTCTAATCAAATTGGTCTGATTGGCTTCAGTGAAGGTGGCATGACAGCTCCCTTAGCAACTTCTAAGTCCAGTGATGTTGCGTACATTGTCCTCATGGCTGGGGCAGCAGTGAATTGGAAAGAGATGATGTTTGTACAGCTTGAGCTTATTCTAAGGGTGGATGGAGTACCCGAAGAAACGATTTCAACGAGTCGTGATGTTCTAGGCAATATTTTTACAGTATTAGAAGCACAAAGTGATCGCGAGCTAGCTGCAATTCAACTCCGTGAAATGCTTACGAACAGTCTCAACAACTTGACAGCATCGCAAAGAGAGACTTTTGAATCGTATTACGGTTCAGTTGAGAACCAAGTCAAACTTTTTAATGCGGTATGGTTTCGTTATTATCTTACCTACGACCCCTTCCAAACATTAAAACAAATCAAAATCCCAGTCCTTGCTTTAAATGGAGAACTTGATGTGACCGTTTCTTCAAAGCAAAACCTATCTGCCATTGATAAAGCATTGTTTCAAGCAGACAATCAAGACTATACAATCATGGAACTCCCACGCGTCAATCATATGTTTCAAACATGTGACTCAGGATCAATCAGGAACTATTCTTTGATTGAAGAAACCTTATCTCCTGCGGCTTTAAATATCGTTTCAGAATGGATTCTCAAACGGACTGGTAAACAAAGCTGACATACAGAACAGTTTAGGATTACCAAAACTCAATAGAACAGAAGTTCTTTGGGCTTCTCTAGTGAGAGCTTCAGCAGACATTTTTGCTTTATGAGAAGGTGTGTTTGAACTTATTTATTGATATCTCTGGATTTGAAGAAGTAATAAACTAATATAGATTGTTTGTGTCATGATTTAAAATTAGGCATTGCCCTCATTATAAACTCATTGAATAAAGGCACGGTAAATGCCATATCACCATATGATGGACTGTAGATCATCCCCTTCTTGATCATTTTAGCTCGCAATGGACCGATCCTGCTAATTTTAACATTTAGCATATTGGCTATATCTCCGGTACGATGAGGACCTGGCCCCAACTCAGCTACAGCCCGTAAGAATTTTTTTTCACTAGGGGTTAATCGATCGAAGCGAACTCTAAAAAAATTCAGATCAAGCCGTTGAATGGCAGTGGTTGTAGCATCATGAACAGTTTGTAATGTAATAGGATTAGTAAGAGCTAGATTCCAAGTTTGATAACCCCACTCTTGTAGAAAATATGGATAGCCTTTTGTCAGACGATATATCTCTTTTAGGGCAGATACTTCAAAGACAACTCCACCAGCTTTTGCCGGTTCGTTCAAAGCTTTAGCAGTGTCCGTTTCAGATAGTGCATCTATATTTGGGAAGCTAAAAAGTCGTTCTGCATACGACTTTGATTCTCCTGCCAGTCCAGGAAGTATCGGCAACCCGGCTCCTACCAGAATAAGAGGGAGTTTGCGTTGCTGCATTTTATGCATTGCCATGATTAATGCACCAATTTCTCTGTGACTGAAATATTGAATCTCATCGATCAAAATAGCCACTGCGCATCCGCGATCTTCAGCAGCTTCACCAATAGCAATAAAAAGATTGGGTAAATCAATTTCCAAATCCCCACTATCGGCTGAACCTTTTTCTGGATTAATGTCTAATCCAAGAGTAACATCATTCACTGTAACTTTAAGTGCTCCGATAAAACTGCGAAGAACAGCTAAGCCCCGTTTAACTTTGTCACCAGCTCCCGCAAATCGATCAAGTTCAAAAAGAAGATTCCGTAAATAAGGAGCGATGAGGGAACCAAGTTGTTTATTTTCATGAGCTTCAATAAAAATTGTCTTATAACCTTCTGCCTTAGCCATATGTTCAATTTCGATCAGCAACACAGTTTTGCCTACGCCTCGAAGGCCAGTAAGTAGCATGCTTTTTTCAGATCGTTTCAACTTTATCCGGCCAAGAAGAATTCTTGCCTGCTCAAGGACGGCTTCCCTGCCAACAAGTTCAGGGGGAGGAGAACCAGCACCAGGAGAAAATGGGTTTTTAAGAGAATCCATATCTTATACAAAGTTATACATGGTTATACGCGGTTATACATAGTTATACTAAAAACAGAGTATAACTCGGTATAAGTATTTCGCTCAAGAAAAAATTCTGAAGATGAAGAAGCAATTTATGAGCTCTGGTCGAAGTTCGAAGTTGACGTATAGAACAGTTTTGGATTACCAAAACTGACTGGAAGCATCCATATCATGAATGGTTTGATCGCTAGGAACAAATCCTCTGTGTGCAAATTCGGTCCAGTGCATAGGTACTGCCACGAGTTGACTAAGAGCAAGTGTAAATTGTGTTTGAGCCTGTGCAAAATCCCGCACCACGCCACGTCCTAGCAAATAGCAAAGCCCAAGCCATTTCGGCGCCTCAGCATTTCCAAGCTCTGCAGCTTGAAGATAGTATCCAAAGGCACGTATATGTTGAGCAATTGTTTCTTCAATCGTATGTCCTAATCCTCGACGGGAAAAATGTCCTAGCATGATTAAAACTTCTGGTAATGTAGGATCAATTTGATGAGCTTTTTCATAGTGTTTCAATGCCTTTATTAAATCCCGATTTACTGCAAAGGCACGGCCGAGTTGATAATGTCCCTTTGCATATCCTTGCCCCGCAGATAGGTTGAGATACATCATCCCTTTTTGTTTTTCTAAATCAATTGCACTTCTGAAAAAATGACCTAAGTAGTAGACCCCTAAATCATGCTGTGCAATGGGATGTCCTTGCCTTGCGGCTTTTTCAAGATAGCTTAAGCGTTTTTCTGAATATTCATCAAGTAACTTTGACCATTCATACTGTGCTCTTGCAAATCCCTTATCCGCTGCATTATAAAAACATAACCGTGTTTGTGCAGTTTTTTCAAGATTCCTAGACATCAATTTTCGAATTTCTTCTGATATCGAGAAGCTTGGACATACCCCGATAAGATAAGCATCCCAAGGAGCCAAATTAGCAGGATCAATTTTATCCAGATCTTCGGGAAAAATCTTATCGTAATATTCAGCAGATTTTTTGACATCTTTCTCAACACCGAGGCCACACTTATAGAAAACGGCACAGCATTCCGCTAACCAAAGTTCTGTTTTGCCGGCACTTTCTATCTCAGCCTGTTTTTTGATTATCCATTCTGCAAAATGCTTAGTTGCAAATTCCATTGAAGATTCTTGTAAAATAGCGTGTAGGCTTTGGGGAGGAAAAGATATCATCGTAGACAGCAACTCGGGGTATGCTGGATAATAATCCTCTAAATACATACAGATCATGTTTAAGAGGCCGCAAGGATCTGAGTTTGCCAGTCCCTTCAGACATTCAATACAAAGGCGCTGCATCTTTTCATCAAGCAAGTATTTCGAAAGGGAATATAATTCTAAGAGTCTTTCAATGGAAACGTCTTTTATTTCACTAGCGCCGAGTAAAAGATGAAAATAGAGCTCCGTAGTTTCTGCTGGAAATGGCTGTTGAGTCAACACTTCTTCTTCTACTTTACCTTTGTTTTCAGATTCTATTGAAGAAAGTGATGAGGATGAGGATCGGATTTGACGGATATAAGGCTTCATAGGGATGAATTCTACTTCAAGATCAGTCGTAACAGTCTTTGTGGCAACACTGCTGATATCCTCGTCATCTAATGATTTAGGTTCTTTTGCTTTCTCTACTTTACCTTCTGCTTCTCGTTTAGTATCTTCCTGTTTTGCTGCGATTTTATCTGCAACGAGCCTAATACTAGAGCCTGCCCTCTTGAAATCAATGACAGCCTTTAAATTGGGAGTAGATTGACAAATACTTTCAGGAATCGAGCGAATAGATCCATCTGCCAATTTTACTCTGACATGCCGTTCTCCTTTTATGCTTGGAGTATAAGGTCTTGCATGTATCGATCTAGTGAGGTTCCATGTTTTCTTTGAACTTGTTGATCCTTCTATTTTTGTTGGGGCAGCGGTCCACTGTGCACTATACCAACAATGAAGTCCCTCTTCTCCCTCAAGTATTTTAGAAGCCGTAAGTTCTGCTGCAGTAGTCATCATCCGGGCACTATTGTGTGCTTCACTTAATTTTTTTTCCGCTTCGCTTTGTAGTTTGGCTGCTTCAGCTCGAGCGCCTTCTACAACGATGCCGCCCATAAGTTCGGCCTCAACAGCGATTTGTCTAGCTTTTTCTTGAGCTTCTTTTAACTGTTTTTCAGCTTCCTTTTCCCCCTCAAGGATTTTAGAAGCCGTAACTTCTGCTGCAGTGGTCATCATCAGGGCACTCTTGTGTGCTTCACTTAATTTTTTTTCCGCTTCGCTTTGTAGTTTGGCTGCTTCAGCTCGAGCGCCTTCTACAACAATGACGCCCTTAAGCTCGGCCTCAACAGTGATATCTCTAGCTTTTGCTTGAGCTTCTTTTAACTGTTTTTCAGCTTCTTTCGCAAGTTTCTCTCTCTCAAGAGATGCTACATTATTTGCCCCAGACATTTCGTAGGCCATCCGGTCTGCATTTATTTTTGCATCTCCTGTAATAGTGTCAGCGTGCTTTTTTGCTTTCTGTGTAAGTTCTGCAGCGCTTTCTTTGGCTTCTCTTGTAAGAGCTTCAATATGATCCTGACCGTCTTTTAGGAGCTTTTCTGCAGTCACTTTTACATTTTCTTGCGCTGCGATCAGAGTCCTACAGAGTCCATAAACGACCTTGCGATGAATGAGCTTTG
The DNA here is from genome assembly GCA_013288825.1 of Chlamydiota bacterium. Lineage (GTDB taxonomy): Bacteria > Chlamydiota > Chlamydiia > Chlamydiales > Parachlamydiaceae > JABDBC01. The sequence continues at coordinate 3,690 of JABDBC010000010.1, read as the reverse complement.
TAGTGACTATGACAATAATAGGTACCACTAATAGTGTGGCAATAACAAGGCCTACAATGCGCAGAGCTAGTTCCCAACATGGGATGGGTGTGTTTGTTATATCTACTTCACCAAGTTCGGTAATATGATAATGCGTCGATCGCAGTTGTAGTGCTTTATCACTGAAGCGCACCAGCCAACCCGGATTTTGGCAAAAAGTACTGAGCGTACCAAAAAAAGATATATTATCGAAAGGATCCATCAAATAATTCCGTATTAACAAAAAGGGTCATTGGTTTAGTTTCGTCCAAGGGGATTAAATATAGCTCTAATGACTTATAATTCCCTCTGCGTCTCTGCGTTAAATTCGTTATAATGATTAACGCAGAGACGGGGAGACGCAGAGGGAATTATAAGTTTCGTTAAGGCTATCTTTTGGACGAAGTTAAACCAATAGCCACAAAAAGATTACCCAGATTTTATAACAACAGATAATTGTTGTAAACCATTAATTAATTTATTTGGATAGTGTACTAGAAACAAGACGTGGCAAATGACCAATCAAATAAAGAGGTACAGACAAAACCTGATGCACTTTGGAAGAACATTTCGATTTCTTCATCTGTAGCAATTTTGAACAGATCATGCGCACAACGTCCTCTGATCGACCAATTCCTTATGTTCATCAAGAGAAAAAACGTTGTCCTGCCTGGCGTGGATTACTAACACGGATATATTTTTTCATTATCGTAACGAGCCTCGTACTTACTTTTTTTATTTACTCCACACATCAGTTTGTGTATAATGATGTGTAAGAGGTGAAATATGGCAAGCAATATAGAGTATGATCCCTACCTTCTTTCAGAAGTTCTTAAATTAGGTGGTTTTAAGTATAAAAAAGATGCTGTAAATGCTGCATTGAAAGAATATGTACTTCATCATCAACAAATGAAAGTTTTAGATCTATTCGGCCTAATCGATTATGACAAACGTTATAACTATAAAAAAGAACGAAAGCGGTAATGGAAATTTTGGTAGACACAAGCGTGTGGTCACTTGCATTAAGACGCAGCAAAAAAAAGGCAACAGACGCAAAGCTATTGAAAAGCTTTTCTGAACTGATCAATGAATCGCGTGTAAAGATTATAGGACCTATCCGGCAAGAACTGCTTTCTGGCATCTCTGAAGAAATACAATTTCAAAAACTAAGAAAACACTTAAATGCATTTGAGGATCTCCCAATTCACTCAGAAAGTTATGAACGTGCAGCTGAGATGTCGAATTATTGCCGAAAAAAGGGTGTTACTGGCAGCCATTTAGATTTTCTGATCTGTTCAATAGCCGAATATTACAAGCTATCCATTTTCACTACTGATCAGGATTTCTCTTTTTATTCCAAACATCTTCACTTGCGGCTATATTACGAATAAAAAGACTCAATGGGGCCTACCAAAACTCCAATGATCGTTCTATCAGTAACACACTTAATTCACTAGGATCTTGATGAAGAACAGCATCCCGCATCAAAATTTCAGAAACACTAGCCCCTTCGCTATTAGCAAGTGTATATTGCTCTATGGCTAGTGGAAAATCCTTTGCCACGCCACGACCCAGAAGGTAGCAGTGCCCAAGCCAAAGCTTGGCTTTAGTATTCCCCAAATCTGCAGCTTGACGATAACACTCAAAGGCACGTTTGTTGTTTTGAATTGAAGCAATTCCTCTCCAGTAGTTATGCCCTAACATAAGTAGAGGACCCGATAATTTAGGATCAAGCTCATGTGCTTTTTGGTAGTGTTTCCACGCCCTTTGAAAATCATCAGATACTGCACAAGCACGGCCAAGATGATAATGCCCTGCTGCATAGTCTTGTGCGGCAGATAGTTTAAGGTACATCATCGCTTTCTCTGAATCCCGTACAGGTCCTGTGAAATGATTGAAATAATAGAGCCCTAATTCGCACTGTGCACCTGGATGCCCTTGTCTGGCAGCATTTTCAAAATAGCTTAAGCTCTCTTTCTCGAGTCGATCACGTACAACTCGATCAAGTTTATGCCCATCAAGACTAGCAGGCATAGGATCGGTAGATTCAAGAGCATTTCGAAATCCCGTTGCCAAAACGTATTGCGCTGGGGCATATCCCCTTTCCGCAGCACTCGTCACATAAGTAATATGTCCCACAGGAATAATAGCAGACATCAATTTCTGAACTTCTTTTGGTATGAATTTTGAGGAATCACTGGGGAATGAAATTATAAGGCGTGCTATAAGAAAGGCATCCCAAGGAGGCAACGCCTCAGGATCGATTTTAAAAAGATCTTCAGACAAGATGCTATCGAAGAGTTCCGCGGCTTTTTTGAAATTTTTTTCTACGCCAAGACCATTTGCATAAAGATCGGCGCATAAATTTGTAAGCCGAAATTCGTTTTTACCAAAGCCATTGATCTCTGCGTGCTTTGTAAATATTTTTTCTGCAAAACGCTGACGCTCTAACTCCATTGACGGTTTTCGTAAAGCAGTCAGTATACCAAAAGAAATCATGGTCGATAACAACTCGATGTGGTCTGGATAACAGTCCTCTAAATAAACACAAATCATTTTTAAGAGACAGCGAGAATCTAAGATTGCTAAAGCCTTCATACATTCAATACAAAGGCGCTGCATCTTTTCATTATTCAAATATGCCGAAAGGGTATATAGATCTAAGAGTCTTTCAATAGAAACTTCTTTTATTTCACTAGCGCCGAGTAAAAGGTGGAGATAGAGTTCGGTAGTTGCCGTTGGAAATGGCTGTGGAGTCGATCCTTCTTCTGCCTTACCCTTACGTTCATGTTCGATTGAAGAAAGCGAAGTTAAAAGGGGTTGACGGATACGAGGGATTAAAGGGATGAATTCTACGGTATCATCAGCCGTAACATCAGGTGTCACCCTATCACTGCCGCTATCTTCATCCAATGAGGTTGGTTCACTTGCTTTTTTTGTTTTTCCTTCGGCCTCTGCTTCTCGCTTAGATTCTTTTTGTCGTTCAAGGCAATCTGCTGAAGAGGATGTAGCTGTTGTGACTCTATTCTTTATGGAATCTCTACCAGCGCTATTCTTTTTGAAATCTATTCGATACTTTAAACCCTCTAAAGATCGAGCACAACTTTCAGGAATCGAACGAATAGATCCATCAGCTAAAATAACTTTGAGATGCCTTTCCCCTTTTATGCTTGGAATGTGACGTCTTGCATATACTGATCTCGTAAGGGTCCATGTTTTCTTTGAACTTGTTGATCCTTCTATTTTTGTTGCGGCAGCGGTCCACTGTGCACTATACCAACAATAAAGACCCTCTTCCCCCTCAAGTGTTTTAGAAGCCTTCAATTCTGCTTCAGAAGTTTTATGCAAGGCTCGTTCCATGGCTTGACTTAATATTTTGTCTCCTTCGCTTTTAAGCTTTTGATGTTCGTCTCGAGCTACTTTTGCAACAGCGTCTGCCTTAAGTTTCGCTTCATCAGCGATAAATTTAGCTTTTTTTTCAGCTTCATCTAATCGATTTTTAGCTTCATTTTCGATATTCTCTCTTTGAATAGCTGCCGCAGCATTTGCCCGTTGTATTTCGTTGCCAATCCTTTCTGCTTTTATTTTTGCATCTCCTGTAATAGTGTCAGCGTGCTCTTTTGCTTTCTGCGTAAGTTCTGCAGCACTTTCTTTGGCTTCTCTTGTGAGAGT
>JABDBC010000009.1 GCA_013288825.1 Chlamydiota bacterium | reverse complement strand
AAGCGAAGCCTGGGTAACTGCCAACCTACACACACCGTCCCGGAGGGCCGGCACAAACCAATAGCGTTGGCTGATGATTTGGCACTTCTGCAATTTCCTCATCTAGTCCTTTAGATGAGATAGATCCGAGGTTAGAAAGATGTCAAAATATAAGCCTAATAATATATGGATCGATGCAGATGCTTGCCCTAGAGTAATTAAAGAAATAGTTTTTAAGGTAAGTCGTCGTTTGAATATAAGCATTATATTAGTGGCGAATAGCTATCAAATTACTCCTCGCAGCGATCTTATACAATTGATTATTGTAGACAAACGATTCGATGCAGCGGATCAACATATTACTGATCAGGTCAAAACTCACGATATTGTCATCACAGCGGATATTCCTCTGGCAGCGAACGTTTTGAAAAAAAAGGCTATCGCTCTCAACCCTCGAGGTGAAATTTATACTGAAAACAATATTGGTTCGATTTTATCAATGCGCAATTTTATGAAAGAACTTCGCGATGCTGGCTCAATTACCGGTGGCCCAGCAGCGTTTGGACCAAAAGATGTTAAGCGATTTGGAGATTCACTGAATAAACTCATTGGATAACTTCTAACTTTTAGAACTTCATATATCCCTCTAAATTGTAAAAATGTTAGAATGAGCCGTACACGACCCTGTATCTATAGCAATTATAATCATGCAACACTACATTATTTATGAATAGCTTGGAGGCTGGCTTATGGAGCAACGATCGTCGCGTAGAGATCTAGCAGTACATATTGTCAAGAAAAACGACAACACTTCTGATTTGCAATTCTGGCAAGCAAAAACTCCTCAGGAACGAATCAATGCCGTCGAATTTTTAAGAAGACAATATTATTCCCTTTGCGGTTGCACAACCATTCCACGAATCACTCAGATTATTCAGTTTAGGGCCCATCATCCGTGAACATTCATCCCGATTTTTCTGACTTTATTTCCGTTTTAAATCAAAATGCCGTCGAGTATGTTATTGTGGGAGCCTATGACTTAGCTTTTCAATGAAGATAAACCAAACACCTGAATTCAAGAAAAATCCGCACCCAGACACACTCCGGTCAGATACAAAAATTTTAAACTGCTAAAAATGAAATATCTGCAATTTTCTCAGAAAAACTTAGCCAATCAAAAGTTCGAAGTGTACCCAGTAGCTGGAGTATCTTTTTAGTGGGGATTCTTGGTTCAAATATCGAGAACGTGTCTGAAAGCAAGGAGTACATCTTTAAATGTTGATTGATTGTGTATCAGACCTTCATGGTTTCCAGCCGGAATTGGCTGGTGGCGATATTTTAATTATAGCTGGCGATCTGACTGCAAGAGATACGAAAGAAGAGTACGATAGATTTATTCACTGGCTCAATGCATCACCTTATCGATACAAAGTTGTTATTGCTGGAAATCACGATGGCTTAATTGAAAAGGGTAAAGTAACAATTGGAACAGATCCTCTTGTGAAAAATATTCATTATCTTTGTGACTCAGGGACAGAAATCGAAGGCTTAAAGATTTGGGGTTCCCCTTATACACCAACATTTCTATCGTGGTACTTCATGCAAGATAGGGGGCAAGATATAAAAAAGCATTGGGATCTCATTCCATCTGGCATCGATATTCTTGTAACACATGGCCCGCCTTATGGGATATTTGATGAAACTATAGAAGAAATTCGAGTGGGTTGTGAGGATTTAAGATTAGCAGTACAGGAACGTATAAAACCACGTATTCATTGTTTTGGCCACATTCATGAGTGTGGAAACTCTATAACAAAAATAGATGGTATTACATATGTTAATTGTAGCTTCGTTGATGAGAAATATCGCCCTGTGAACTCATCGATTCGTTTAGTTTTATAAGACGTATACCTGCCCCTGAAGAGTTTTGTAAAGGCTTTCGCGATATCCCTTTCTTGGGAGTCTTTATCGCAACCGCAAAGAAGCCAGATGAATAAGCTATTTGATATCATCCATAACTCGTAAATGACCTATAAAATCGTGAAAGAATGAAGTTGACCAAATGGCCAATCTTTGTTTATCAGGGATAAACATGGCAATATCCGACTTTGCTAATTCCCAATCGATCTCATCTATTTTTGCATGCACCCTTTCTAATAGTTCACTTTCTCCAAATTTTTCCCCTGGCTGTAAATGCTTAGTTTGCTTCATCCGCTCCCTCAGATGGGCTAAATTTACCGGGATGTCGCTTTGTATGTACCAAATAACATCATACCAATCTCGCCCTTTGATCCGTTTCTTCCAGTTTCGGCAAAGAGCCGCATGCATTTTACCCGCGAAAAGATCAACGATTGCATATGTAGAAACATAAAAGGGGACTGGGTTTTTGACTAATTTGCTTTCCAGAGGTAAGTGCAAAAGAGGAGGGTCGGTATCGATCTCGAGTTTGATCTGGATTTTTTGTTCAGGATGAATTCCCTTTATTTTGGTTTTTTCATGGATAGACAATAGCATCGAAAGAGTATTTCCCTTCAAAAATGCAGACCAAATCCCCGTATTTGCATTTTTTTCACGTAGATCTATATCTAGCTCAAAACCCATTGCCATTAACTCTTGGTGCATTCCATGAAGAAATGGAGTGAAGTCAAAATCCGGATCAGGTTTCAGAAGAGAAAAATCAAAGTCTTCGCTATATCGATCTAATCCATATAATATCCGTAACGCTGTTCCTCCATAAAAAACTGCGTGTTGGAAAAATTGGTGACGAGCTAATCCTAGGAGGGCTGTTTGTTGTAAAATTTCCCTCAATTTATCGATTTGAGGCATGGCATCTGGGTAGCTGTTAAGCATCTGTTTAATGCTAGAATCAAAATTCATAATACTCCTACTAAGTCCACGAGATAATGGACATGCTTGGCGCGGTAAGATTTTGCTATATTTGCTAATAAGTCTTTGTTAAGTTCATGAAAGCATTCTCGATCGATTCGTTTTGATTCCAATAATTCATCCTTAAGTTGGTCTTTATCCAAGTGCTTACATGTTTTAAAAACTGTATCGGCTAATGCTTTTTCGGGACTAGCTATTAAAAAACCCCCTACAAAGTCTGGGGATTGCTTTTGTGTAATCCCTATCGAGTAACTCTCAGAAGATAAAGTGAAGTATGAAAAATCCCCTACTGAAGTGTGATACTCTTTATTTCTCCCTAATGTCATGCTTGCAACGGTGTGTACCCTTTCGGGAATCATTCCGTAAAAAGATAACGCCCATTCCATGCTCACATAAGAAGGACCATAGAGTAAGTTCGCAACCTGCTCAAAGGGAATAACCTTCGCAGATCCATGTGTAATTTTTTCACTGATTAGATAAAAGCCGTTTCTCAGCCGGATTAACTCTTCATTTTTCACCATTCGTACAATAGCCTCTCGAGGCTTTTTGTAGTCAACTAAAAGCTTGAGAAGTGTCTGTGCATCAATATAGGGTGTTTCGACGAGTTTCAATATATTTTTCATAACGTCCTAGGTGGTACTCTTTTCTTTATTCTACCAGAATTCCTATTTTAAATGGGAATTATGGTAAAAATAAACATAAATTTCAACCAGAATTCCCACTATTCATGGGAATTCTGGTTGGAGATTTACATTTTTTTTATTGATGGTTACAGAGTATTTAAGGGATGTAGTAATAACAAAGGCGGTCTTGTGTCGAGATTAAATTTTCCGGATGTAAGAATTTTTTGCTGTAAATCGCTTCAACTTGGCGATCGCAATCATGCACAAAAACAGCGCAGTCTCTAGAAGAATGTGCCAATTTTGCCGCAGTAAAAATGCTTTTCATTCTCCCTGGTTTCTCATCGGACCACCCTTCAGGAGCATCTACAAAAATAATATCCCATTTATTCTCAGTAATCTCTTTAGGAAGCTCTAGCAAAAGCTCTGCTTCAATATTCCTATTAAGCAATTCCAGCCATTGGTTTCTCTGAGTGTTATAAGTTACAAAATAGGCATTAATATGTGGAATTTCTCGACTAATACGGTCAAACCAAATCGGGTTGTCTTCTAGAAAGACAGTGATTCCTTGGTCATTAATTTTTATCCATAAGTTGCTATCTCGTCCGATGCCAAAGACGAGCATATTGCAGGGCGTTTTATCGATTAGTCTTTCCGCTATTAATCCGTACTCTGCTTCAGATAGTTGATATGGATTGTTTTTTACCAAACAACTGATTTCTTCTTTAATCTCTCGTGGAAGCGCCTCAAGACTGTATGAGCACAGCAAAGAAGTGTAACTAGCTAAAGCTAAAATATATTTTTTCATATATCGATTAATTTTTGATAGATGATTTCCCAAATACGAAATGAATTTCCATTTGCGTGGATCACACACGGCTGGGAATTTGTCGTTAAACAATGCACTATTTTGTTTTCAACATCGATGACGATTTCTTGATCTTGAACTAAGTATAAGGGCAAAAACAATTCACAATAATAATCGAGATTAAAAAAAACATGCCCATCTAAATAATGAGTGGAAACTTGAAGCTGGTCGGAAGCATTTGGGTTGATGGGAGGCAAATCGTTTAACCACGCTTTTAAGACATCGACATAACCTATGTAACTTCCCGTATTGATATATCTAAATGGGTTTTGCATAGGAGGGTATCTAGCTATAAGATGCGGGGGATAACAATTTTTTTCAGCAGACATGAGGAAGGGGGTGTTCATGCGTAAAAATTTTTCCAATATTACTTCTTTATCAGCCACAAGAATAACATCAAAGGCATCTACAAACATGACGATTTCATCATCGTTAAGAGTTTCTAAGTATTCAGCCATGAGGTACAACTTGGTGCCATTGCCATAATAAGGTAATCCCAATCCAATGACTTCTAAATCGATATGATTTAATTCACACGATAGCAAGAGCTTGTTTAAATTCGCTGTTTTGTGTGAAGCGACAGTACAAACATGAAAGCGATCTAATAAAGGTGCCCGATCTGCTTGCAGCTTTGGCGAAAATAGGAATACAAATACGAAGATGAAAATAGATTTCCACATAACCCTTTTTTGTTGCATTTTGAGCTCGATCATTTTTTACCTACTCCGTATTCGGTAATGAGCTTTTCGAGCAATGCAAAGTCGCCTTGATCGCCTGATTTCAGTGCTTGAAGCCATCGCTGACGCACGATCCCGTCATCTAAAAGCGCTTTGTCCGGCCAATCGGGTTTTGAACCGTTTAAGGAATAAAGATAGAGATTTGAAACAAAACGGGCATATCTGCCGTTGCCGTTAGTGAAAGGATGAATTTGCATGATTCTGTGGAGGATTCTTGCACTTTGTTGCAAATCATCCAGATCTGTTTTGCCTGCAAGCCATCCTTGCACTTCTTCGCAAAGGTTTTGCATATGTTCAGATATATCATAAAATACAACTCCGAGATTGCGCTGTGAGCCGATGTAATAGACACCAGCCCATTCCCATATATCGCAAAACATATCTTTGTGAATTTGCACGAGGAAATTTTCATTGAACCAGAATTTAGGATGATTTTTTTTTGCAAAATACTTGGAATAGGCTTTTTGAATATTTGAGTCCTCCGCTTCGTTCAAGTGATCTCTGGTTGTGATCTCAGGAAGTTTTAGCCCTTTGCTTGATAGCAGAGGAGTCGATCCTTTTGAAGGATTAGCAATTGCAATCTCAGCAGATGCTGAAAGGCTAGAAAACGATAGGATCCAAAGGGAGCTAATAAGAAATAAGCAGCGATTGAAGTTCATGTTTTTCCCTTCTAAATGACTGTCTGCAAGATTTTTACCACAGAGATCACAGAGAGAAGAAGAGAAATATCGAGAAGTGAGAAAATATTTCTCTTCTCTGTGGTCTCTGTAATCTCTGTGGTAAAATCTAATTGCTTTTTAGCGCGAATAGCTGTAGAAAAAGCCAAGACAGATTGATACACTGAAATTTCTTTGTAATCGGGGTAAAAATGAACAAAGTTCAGCGTCTATTGCTAGGAATCATTGTCGCTCTGTGCTTGTTTATCTTTTATTTTAAAACATATCCATTACGGGATTCTGAACTCATCAGCTATATTCGTTCCCCTTTGGAAACAATATCTGAACCCATCACTCACATTCCTGTTGATATTACTCTTCTAATAGTCGATTTGAAATACAACGAAAAGCAAGGGGTTAAGATTTGCGAGATCCAACCAGGAAGCTTATCAGTTTTTAACGGCATTGATTACATTCATGATGGATATGGGTTAGTCCCCAAAATGTTTTGTAAATTCATTAAACATTTTCAAACTTTGGGATGGTTTGTTTTTCACGATATCTCCGATAACAAGTTCAAAGATATATTGCTTGAAAAAGGATGGTCAACCGAAGAAAGCCTCGAGACAATGCTCCAAAATCCCTTTTTTGTGAGCCTTGCAAGGACGCCCGTAAAAGATCCACACAATCTTGCAGACTACCACGGAGTTTTATGGGCCAGACAATGGAAAACCATGTCGATGGAAGACTTCCGTAATAACTTTCCGGGCATCATTCTCATAGATGGCGCAGTCTTTCCCTATAAAGGTGATAAATTCAAGATGAGCCATCTGCTCACAACTGATGAACGCCTGATAAAATTAAAACCCATGTGGAACGCCTACCCAAAAGTATTTTCTCAAGAATTAGTGCAGCAGATTGTGCAAGATATTCCTAGTAATATTCTAGTGATCAAGCCCATGAAATCTACAAGGGGAAATGGGGTGATCATCATACAAAAGGATGACCTTGAACCCACTTTGAAATATATCCTTACAGAAGATAAAGTTACTCTTGATAACAACCCCGATCCTTCCTATAACCACTGGGGCCATGATCACTGCAACGGTTTTATTGTGGAAGAATTTATCGAGTCAGATCCTGTCAGAGCGCCTCATTTAGATAACAATCTCTACGATCCCACAATGCGGGTTGTCTTTGCATTAATCTATCATCAAAAGAAAATGAATGTCGTCTTTTTCGAAGGAAATTGGAAACTCCCGAAAATATCATTGTCAGAGCCAGGAACTCTAACTGAAAAACATAGGTCTTATGGCCATGATTCCAACTTCTTAAGCGTTGAACCCCACCTTTTACACAAGATCGAAGATCAACTTCGAGAACCCCTCACCGTTTTATATCAGCAAATGCTCGAAACTTCCCATTGACTGGTATTTTTAAATTTCTTATATCTCGATTAATTATTAAATAAATTTGTTTACACTCCAATCGTTGGCATCATTGCGGCCTTTACCCTATAACATATGAGGAAACAATGAAATACACCCTAACAGCATACCTCGGCATTTGTTTAGCGCTTTTGTTAAGTATTGGATACTATGCCTTGAACAAACAACCTGCAAACAAACCCTATAATCATGAATATGATATCGCCCATGGAGGCCATGGAGGTGGCGGTGGAGGTCATGGAGGGGGATTTGGAGGTTTTGGGGGAGGTCATGGGGGTTTTGGGGGATATGGCGGTTATGGAGGCGGTTATGGGGGAGGGTATGGAAATTATCCACAGAATTATTATCAACCCCAAGAAGTTCCCTATTATCCCGTAGATCAAGGAAACCAACAGCCCCCTCCTCCGAAACCAGTTAAGCCTGTACAAAAAAAACAACCACTAATAATCCAAATATCCCCTGAAGAAGTGGAAGAAGAAGAGGGAGAAGGGGAAGAGGTTATTACAATTTCGATCATTGATATTGGCGAGTTTCTTGGTGAAGAAGAGTCTTCTTATTGGGATCCAAAGGGTTACGGTGACGAAGGATGGCCAGCGTATGAATACCCTTCAGTCGAACAGAATCATTATGAGTTGAAATGCTTGCCAAAAGGATGTTTCAGGACAACACGGGGTATTCTGCGCCTCAACATAAAAGACAATAAAGCTTCTGGCCAATTCAGGGATAAAAAATTGGCTGGTAAATTTAAAGGAAATATCTTAGTCGGGGTATGGAAAAAACCCGCCAAAGGTAAGCATCCTGCCAAGTCAGGAGCCTTCCAGATGGCATTTCAAGAGAACTGCAAAGGCTTTATAGGCGTTTGGAGTACTAAGGGAATTAAAAAATGGAATACTTGGAAAGGTCAAAAGATTAAATGTCCAAAAAAATGTCCCAAACCTATAAAAGCAACTCCAAAGCCTAACCCAACGACTACTCCAAAGCCTACTCAAAAGCCTAACCCGGCGCAAACAACACAAAAACCAAATCCATCGCCTAAGTGAGATAGAAAATTGCAAAGTCGGCTATTAGTTTAACTTCGTCCAAAAGGTAGCTTTAATGACTTGTGATTCCCATCAGAGAGACGCAGAGGGAATCACAAGTCATAACCAATAGCCCAAAAGTTCATCTAAAAATCGAAAAAATAGCTTTGACTTGCAAATTAAAATTTATGTATATCGAAAAGTTAGACTTTATAGAATAGTCAAACCTCTATTTCCTCCAAGGAGAAAATAATGAACAAGTTAACATATACATTGAGTGTAGTTGCGTTGTTGCTTTTAGGTGTAGGATACTACGTCATCTCAACGCCAATGCATAAACAACATCAGATAGAAAATGAAATAGCCCACGGGATGGGAGGGGGACATGGAGGCGGTGGAGGAAGCCGTCACGGAGGTGGAGGTCGTGTAGGCGGAGGTCGTGTAGGCGGAGGTGTAATCCATCATAGAGGAGTCCCTCAGGGAGGCTATGTACCCGGCTATGGAGGTAATCAATCAGGCTATGGACCACTACCGCAAGGACCTGGAGAGTCCTATACAATACCTGTTGAAGAAGAGGAAGAAGAAGAAGAAGAGGAAGGAGGAGGAGAGGGAGAAGGAGAACAACCAGTACCCCCAGTTCTTGTTCCCCCACCTGCACTCATACCACCAGTTGTGGTAGCTCCTGAAGGAGAGGAAGAAGAAGAGGGAGAAGGTGAGCTAGTATTCGAAGAAGGCGAAGCGACCATCAATATTCCAGTCTTTGTCAATATCACTGATTTCCTGGATGGTGAGGCATCTGATTATGAGTCTTCCGGCTATAGTGATTCAGGTTGGCCGCAGTTAGAACCCCCGATTTCCCAAATGCAACAGCAACAGTTTACATGCCAACCTAAGGGATGTTTCAAGACAACCCGTGGTATCTTGCGCTTGAATGTTAAAGGGAATAAAGCTACTGGAAAATTCAGAGATAAAACTCTATCCGGTAAATTCAAAGGCAATATTCTTGTTGGAGTATGGAAAAAGCCCAAAAAAGGCAAACATCCTGCTAAATCAGGACCTTTTCAGATGGCCTTCCAAGACAATTGCAAGGGATTTATAGGTGTCTGGGGCAATAAAAAGGATAAAAAACTGAGTAAACCCTGGACAGGACATAAGATTAAATGTCCTAAAATATCAAGCAAACATAAAAAACCTAAAAAGTCATCGGATAAAACGAAGACTACACATAAAACAACGACACCGACAAAACCCATAAGCCCTACAAAAGGGCCAACAGCCTCAGTCAGTGCCCCAGGTGGTACTGGAAAAGGCTAATTTTATTAAGTTAGTCTGTTAAACCTTCAAACTAGGAATCAACACGGAAGAAAGACGGAAGTCGAGTATTCCGTGTTGATTTTTTCTACACCCACCTCTGCTGCAAGAAATTCAAACTATGGTGATAAACTTTTCCAAACTCTTTCTGCAACTTTTCTATTATTTACACCAATTATAACTATATACTTTCTTCCTTTTAAAGTGAGGTGAGTGTTAGGAATTTCGGCTTCATCAAGTTGCTTACTGATACTTCCAGCATGAGAAACTCCATCAATCTCTAAAAAAGCATTAGCTACATATCCTGCATGAACAAATAATCTAACGCCAATACGAAATACCTTACTTAAAAATAGTGTATGCGAATTTCCTTCTGGAAATTCTACATATGTGATGCTAGACGCGATATCACTAATCATTTTTCTACAAAAAGGTCTAATCATTTTCTCAGTCAAAGGATAAGTATGACCTACTAAAGAGTCTCCTGCATGAATTAAAGATACTTTAATTAAAGAAAGCTGAAAACTCAATGAAATAGGGAAATAAGGAAGAAGTCTATCACGCATCCCTAGCGCTGTAAACCTAGCTAATAAATTACCTGCGTGTAGAGCTCCGCACTGAAAAATGACACCTTTACCTTCTGCAGTGAGTTCTAACAGATTTTTTACCATAGTTTCAATTCTAATGTCTTCATATTTATCAATTAGAATGGATCTTTTCACAAAATCTAACTCTGATGTAATTGGCGTCATATCGATATCAACACCAGATATCTCCATAGAGTTTTTTTTCGCTAACTCAAATATTTCCGCTGTTATCTTTGATGCGGGAACGCATTTGACAATTTGGGTGACGTGCTCAGCTTTAGTTGAAACACACCACAATATTTGATTAACTAAACTACTGTAATCAGTATCTTTTATGCTAGTAAAATCTTTTACGTTTATTTTTAATATTCTTTCTGTTTCTTCATATAATTTTAAATGCACTTGTAAAGTATCCCGATGACTAGCCATGATTTCATCAGATTTTCGACTACTAGCTACTTCCAAAGCAATAATATTATAACCCAAGCATGATAAAGCAAATACCGTTTCTTTTAATACCTCTTTAGGCGCAGTGTCCATGTGGTTTTCGAACAACATCAGAATGGGCATGCGTAAACTTTCTACAGAGCTCATATTTTCTCCAAAAATTTAAATAACTATTTCAAAATACCAGATTTTATAATTTATTTAATATTACGTCAATATAATTATGCTTCCAATTAAAAATAGGAATTGCTGAGATTAGGGAATCATCCTTTACCTAAAGCTATTTCATGTGATATCTTAAGAGGGCGTTCGAACGCATCCCATTTAAATGGAGGTCATGTATGAAAAAAATAGTAATACTATTAACTTGTTTTCTGACAATTCAAATGCAGGCTCTCGAAAACGACGGTCAGACTTGCGTTACAAATGAGAAGTCTCATGATATTACAATAGAAATAAAAATTAATTGTCCAATGAGTGAAGAATTGAGAGACTTCGTAAAATCAATCCCTTCTGGCGGTAATTACTCTACAAACTTTGATGAATGGAAGTCTTCTTTTATCAACAATATGACACAATTAATTCATTTAGTAGAAAGCGAAAAGATTCTAAATTCATCATGGTCTGTTAAAACAGATCTCTTACCGCAAGAGGTCGAGGAATAAGTGTGATGGATTTGGTTGGCACCAACCGAGGTGCTCCACGCCATGAGAACAAGAAATGGTTGAGAATCGAAACGTATTTATTAAATGCTTCAGGAGTGGGTAGAGGTCCTGAATAAACAGATGTTGCGGTAATCATTCGATTAGTTGAAGATTTCTCTGGAATTTCTGGGCTTACTTTTTGGCTTAGTATGCCATTTTTAATTGTAGCTGTTTCATTCGGAAGAGTTTTCATATTCCCTTATGGAGTTTTCAAGATCATTTCCTATTTTTTTCCAATCGTTGTTTAATGCATCAGAATCTAATAAGAATCCACTATCAAAGGAATGACGTTCGATTCTTTCAGGTAGCTGAATTTTCGGATAAAGATTTAAAACCGACATAAACCCATTGAAAAAATTCTCTGATGATTTTTTGTTTGTTAGTGACATCATGACCTCCTTGCAACTTTATTGTAGCAACCTTGACAAAATGGGTCAAATGAGAATTTATTCATAAATCGTAGAAGCCTTTCCAAAAAAGCTGTTAAATGGCCTCGTAGAGGTAATGGACGATGCTGTATCGTCCACTTCAGTCCATTACAGTCCACTACCGTCCATCTCCATTTGCTTTTAAGGGAATAGCTGATGACATTAAATAAC
This sequence comes from Chlamydiota bacterium, assembly GCA_013288825.1. Taxonomy (GTDB): domain Bacteria; phylum Chlamydiota; class Chlamydiia; order Chlamydiales; family Parachlamydiaceae; genus JABDBC01. The sequence continues at coordinate 45,967 of JABDBC010000009.1, read as the reverse complement.
AAAACCAGATATAATTAAAGTTTCTTCAACTAAAATTATAGGAAAACAATGTCATTTAAAAATCTTGGCCTTCAGAAAGAACTCCTTCAAGCAATTGATGATGAAGGATACACCGAAGCCACCCCCGTTCAAATACAAGCGATTCCACTCATTCTTAAAGGGGGCGATGTCCTTGCGGGCGCTCAAACAGGTACCGGAAAAACAGCCGGCTTCACATTGCCACTTCTGCAGCGATTGATGATCAACCATAATAATCAAAAAAGTCATAAAGTGCGCGCCCTCATTTTAACGCCAACTCGAGAACTTGCCGCACAGGTAGGTGACAGCGTTAAAACTTATGGAAAATACCTGCCGTTAAAAGCTCAAGTGGTTTTTGGTGGAGTGAACATCAATACACAAATTAGACAGTTTCAAAGTGGTACAGATATTCTTATTGCCACTCCAGGACGACTCCTAGACCTCGTCTCGCAAAAAATCATCGATCTCTCTCATGTTGAAATCCTTGTGCTTGATGAAGCGGATCGCATGATGGACATGGGTTTTATTCATGACATACGAAGGATTCTGGCTCTAATGCCAAAAAATCGTCAGAATCTGATGTTTTCTGCAACTTTCTCAACCGAGATTAAAAATCTTGCATATGGTCTTCTAAAATCCCCTCAGACAATTGAAGTGGCTCGTCATAATACCCCAACTGAATTGGTCTCACAAGTCGTTTACCCAGTCGATAATAAACGTAAGCGGGAACTTCTTTCCTTCTTGATTTCTTCGCAAAAATGGGAACAAGTTCTTGTGTTTACTCGTACAAAACATGGTGCAAATCGACTTTCAAAACAATTAATTACTGATGGAATTACCGCAGGGGCGATTCATGGTAATAAAAGCCAAGCAGCTCGCACAAAAGCCCTACATGATTTTAAAACAGGCTCATTACGTGTTCTTGTGGCCACCGACATTGCAGCGCGAGGACTCGATATTGACGAACTTCCTCACGTAGTTAATTTTGAACTTCCCAATGTTCCTGAGGATTATGTGCATCGCATCGGGCGCACTGGCCGTGCAGGCAATGAAGGGAAAGCCTGTTCTCTTGTTTGCATTGATGAACGTAAGTTACTTCAAGATATTGAACATCTATTAAAACGGAAAATTCCTACAATGGTTGAACCAGGCTACGAACCGGATCCTTCTATCGCGGCTGAACCTATTCAAAATGGACGTGGAAATCAGAGAAAAAATCCTAGGGGCCATTCAGGTAATTCACAGAGAAACCATCCATCAAAACAAAGAGTAAAGCCATGAAGTACAAAGGATATCATGGACAATTCAATTATGACGAGGAAGCCAAGCTTTTCCACGGTAAAGTCGTGGGATTAAATGATGTGATTACTTTTCAAGAAACTTCTGAAGATGAGTTAGAGCAGGCATTCAAAGACTCTGTTGATGAATATCTCGATTTCTGTAAAGACCTTGGAAGAGCACCTGAAAAACCATTTTCAGAAAAGCTAATGTTGCATTAACGTATCATTCTTAAAAACAGGAGCGAACTACTCCTCCATATTTCTCTTCTTCTCTCTGTGATCTCTGTGGTAAAACCTCTTGATTTAGCCTGATGACTATCCAAAAAATCCTATCAAAAATGTTGCAAAAAGTTTTTTCATCCCGTACCCTTCAATTTTTACGTTTAAATTAAAGGTTAGACATGTTTGCACTATTTTTCAATTTTTTGTTGATATGCCTCTTTGGGATAGTTAATGCCGAAGAGACCACACTGTTTAATGTAGAACAGTTGACGTCCCCTATGATGGGGTTTGAGAAGGCTGGGGAAGCCTATTTTTCGCCGGATGGCCGGAAAATCATTTTCCAGGGTGTCCCCAAAGGAGAAAACAACTATCAGATCTATACGATGGATTTAGACACAAAAAAGATCGTCAAAATCAGTCAGGGAGCTGGAGCATGCACCTGTTCCTATTTTAGTCCTGATGGAAAAAAAATCATTTTTGCCGCAAGTCCAGAAATCGCGCTGCCTGCGGCTCCTGGGACGTATAAATGGGATCTCACTCCTTTTATGAATATCTATGAAGCGAATGTGGATGGAACAGAGGCTGTCGCATTAACTCAGGGACCTGCCTATCATGCGGAATGCGCTTATTCACCAGATGGTTCGCAGATTGTTTACGCAAGTGATGAAGATGGCAGTATGAACATTTATGTGATGAAGCGCGACGGCAGTGATGTCCGGCAGCTGACACAAACCACACATTGTTACAATGGTGGACCCTTCTTTTCACCAGATGGTACTAAAATTGTTTTTAGAGCAGATAGAGAAATTCCAAATTTCTTGCAAATTTATACGATGGATATCGACGGCGAAAATCTGGTTCAGTTGACAAATAATCATGCCGTAAACTGGGCCCCTTTCTGGCACCCGTCAGGACAAGCTATAGCCTACACGACTTCAGTTCATGGTCATCACAATTACCAAATCTACTTGCTCAACGTGGAAACCGGAGGGCAATATCAAGTGACTGACTACCCTACATTCAATGGTCTTCCAACATTCAATCGTGATGGAACCAAGCTGCTTTGGACTTCTAAAAGAGGAAAAGACAACACATCGCAAGTTTTCATCGCTAATTTTAATATGCCAAAAGAATGGCTCCAGAATGATACTGAAATTGGGTCCGAGGAAGGTCATCAGGCTAAGGCATACAACTTCTCAGTAAGAATTTTACCACAGTGATCATCGAGAACAGAGAGAACATATCGGTATGAAAACCATGAACATATTGTTCAAACAAGCTCAAACATTCCTTAGCTACATATTATTTTTTATTTCTCTCTTTGTATTATGTGAAATGCAATTGCATGCGACGTGGAGCGGTTTCGCACCACAAGTAGTGTATCCGGTAGGGTCAAACCCTGTCAGTGCAGTGCTAGGGGATTTCAATCGCGATGGTTCTCTAGATATTGCCGTCGTCAATTCATTCGACAACACAATTACTGTGCTTTACAATAATGGTCAGGGTGTTTTTATCGTTACAGCGACCTATTCGGTGGGTGCACGTCCTATCAGTATTGTGACAGCAGATTTTAATGGCGATGGAATCCTAGATCTTGCAGTTCTCAACGCTGACGATAATACCATTAGTATCCTCTTTGGGAACCCAGACGGCACATTTCAACCACCGTCAACTATCCCAATCAGTGATTTTTCTAGCTTCCTTGCAACAGGAGATTTTAATGGGGATCACATCCCTGATTTAGCAGTTTCCTATCAAAGTACAAGTACAGATCCAAATTCAGTCGAGGTTTTAGTTGGCGATGGAGTAGGTAATTTTACCCCAGCTTCCTTCAGTAGTGTAGGAACTGATCCATCCTCAATAGCAGTTGCTGATTTTACTGGGGACAATATATTAGACATGGCAGTCGCGAATAGCGGAAGCAACGATGTGAGCGTTTTAATTGGCAATAACGACGGAACATTTCAACCAGCAACTTCATATAGTGTAGGGAGTCTGCCAACGAGTGTTGCAGCAGGAAGCTTAAATGGGACAAATGGTTTTATAGATTTAATAATAGCCAACTTTACGGATTCAACTGTAAGTGTTCTTGAGGGCAATGGAGATGGCACTTTTTCTCCTCAGGTGACTCATAACGTAGGAAATGCTCCTGCATGCGTTGCGTTAGCAGATATTAGTGGGAGTGGAAATTTGGATATTGCTACCGCAAATAATGGTTCAAACAATCTTACAGTACTTGTACATGGAAATTACGATACTCAAGACAATTTTCCCGTGGGGAATTCCCCCTCATATGTTGTTTTAGGGGATCTTAATAATGATGGATTCATTGATGCAGTTGTTACGAATGCAAATGACAATTCAATAAGTGTACTATTCAATAAATTCGCTCAAACAATTACGTTTCCACAAATCCCCCCTCAGGTATATGGAAACCCCCCATTTGTTCTCAACGCAACAGCAAGCTCTGGTTTGTCTGTAGTTTTTTCTGTGGTATCGGGTCCTGCGACCATTTCTGGAAATATAATCACACTAACAGGTTCAGGCCTTGTTACAGTAGCTGCTAACCAGCCTGGAAACGATATTTATAGACCTGCTTCACAAGTAATTCAAAGCTTTACAGTAACGACTAATTTTTTTGGGAAAGTAGTAAAAAATCGGTTTTTGACCCAAACAGAATACGTTCATCAACTGACATGGTTGCCAAGTTCAGATCCTAATGTGAAGGTGTTTACGATTTTGAGAAACGGAGTGCAAATTGCAGAATTTCCGGCAACGGGTCCTTTTCTTTTTAATGATCACGGGAGATCAAAAAAGGAAGTGGATGTGTACACATTGCAAGGGAAGAATGCAGCAGGAATCCCGTTATACGTTTCAACCATAAGAGTGTAGTATGATATGCACAAATCGTCTTGGAGAGCCAGAGTCGCCCTTACGAGGCTGACAGGAAAAGGATCTGATTGCCTTCTCTTTTTTGCCCTTTATTTTCTCATTTTTTAGCGCTCAAGCGGCAAGCCGGTGATATCCGATACAAACCAACGTTAACCAGGGAGAGGCTGTGAAAAAATCGACAATTAGTTTGTGCCGGCCCTCCGGGGCGGTATGTGTAGGTTGGCGGTTACCCAGGCTTCGCTTACCCCTCCGGGGAGCTTCAGCCTGGGCTATTACATGAACAGGCCCTCCGGGCTGTTTGCAACTTCTTTCGCTTGCTGAAACACATCGACATATCTAGCACAGCAAATGACAGATGTTGTAAACAGCCCGGAGGGCCTGTTCATGTAATAGCCCAGGCTGAAGCTCCCCGGAGGGGCAAGCGAAGCCTGGGTAACCGCCAACCTACACATACCGTCCCGGCCCATCTTTTTGATGACATAGCCTAAAACATAATGGGCGTGTATTGCTTGTGTTTTCTGGCACTACAGATCAACTCACAGGCCCGAAGGGCAGGCATTTCACAGCCCAGGTCGGAGCGAAGCGTAGGCCTGGGTAAGTCATGTCAAAAAAGGAGTCCTGAAAGGACGACATTTAAGTTGTGAACTTGACAAAGGACCTAAAAGACATAAGGGACAATTGGTTTCCTCTAACTCTTTTAAAAAAGAATTTAGTTTTTGGCGTGCCGCTGTAGGTATGTAATAAAATTTTTCTGTACCGTTAGGCATCCTTATTCTAACTTCAATATCATTTGGTTCTTTAGTATGGTGCGTCTTCATGTGTCGACAATAACACATAAATCTGCCATATGGCAAGAAAAATGGGAAATTAGTGGCAGTAGAAAGTTTATTGACACCAACGGCAGCTATTATTTATGATATTTTTTTTAATTGAAATCCACGAGCTTAAATTTTGAAAAAATTATCTAGTTTTATCATTTTTTGTCTTTCATTCAGTTTTTTTGTTAATTCAATTGCGACTGAAGTTGAACCTTTTCCGCAGGTAGCCAGTTATGGAGTTTGGGATTCTCCTATTACAGCCGACATACTTGCTGAAGAGGCTTCCTTTACATTCAATATGATAGTCGAAGGGACTTCGACGTATTCGTGTGAACTCCGACCCACAAACCAGGGACGCAGTACCATTGTTCGACGCAATATCGACGGGACCACTCAAGATATGACCCCTCCAGATTTCGACGTCCGCACGGCTGTTCATGAATATGGTGGTGGGGCTTTTACTGTCTCTCAAGGGATTATTTATGCTTCACATGGTGATGACGGGGCAGTTTATATCATTAAACCAAATGAAGCTCCATATCGCCTTACAGAAGGACAGATTCGACTCGACAATGGTCAATGGCAGGGCACGCGCCTCGCAGATATGCATATGACGTCATATGGTCTTGTGGCAATTGGAGAACATCATGATCCAGATCAACCTGTCGACAATTTTCTCGCACTCATCAACGTTGACAATGGGTCCTGGGTGAAGCTTGCATCTGGTTACGACTTCTATTCGTCTCCAGCAATAAGTGCAGATAGGAAAAAAATCGCTTGGATTTGCTGGAATCATCCAAACATGCCTTGGACAAACACGGAAATGTGGATCGGAGAATTTGACGATAATGGCTACTTGTCAAATACCCAACAGATCGGAGCCGGTATTCAAGAGTCTTTTTTCCAACCACAGTGGTCTCCAGACGGGATTCTATACTTCATTACTGATCGAGATAATGGCTGGTGGAATATTCATCGATATTCGGAAGGGCTAATTGAGAATGTCTGTCCCATGGATGCAGAAGTTGCTGAACCGTTGTGGATTTTTGGAATGTCAACCTATGCATTTCTTGGAGATGACATCGTCTTTACATATAATCAGGAAGGCAGATGGCATTTAGGGATATTAGATACACAAACTTTGGACTGGGAAGAAATACAACGTGAGAGCGCATACATTTCACAAGTTAGAAGTGGAAGTGGCTTCGTGCAGTTCCTGGAGTACTATGTTGATAAAGGAGAAGCTCTTGTTCAAATAGATGAGAACTTTTCGATTGATGTCTTAGTATCGTCCAAGCCTAATTGTGAAGAGGATTATATCAGTATTCCTGAACATATTAGTTTTCCAAGTAATGACCGAATTGCATATGCATTTTATTACGCCCCAAAAAATGATCGCTACATGGCTCCTGCGGGTGAAAAACCACCTCTCATAGTAATGATTCATGGCGGCCCCACATGGCAATCTCCAGGGATTTTTCAGCTGGGAAAACAGTTTTGGACCAGTCGTGGTTTCGCTGTCCTCGATATCAACTATGGTGGTAGTACAGGGTATGGACGCCCTTATCGCAGTCTGTTGGACCGAAATTGGGGCATTGTGGACGTCGATGACTGTGTAAATGGAGCCCTGTATTTAGCTGAGCAAGGCCTTGTCGACAAAGAAAAAATGGCAATCCGAGGGAAAAGCTCAGGTGGGTACACAACCCTAGCAGCTCTTGCCTTCAGAGATGTCTTTAAGGCGGGTGCAAGCTATTTTGGTATAGCAGACTTTGCAGCTTTGATACGAGATACGCACAAATTTGAACAACGATATATGGAGCAATTGGTTGGAAAATATCCTGAGGATCTGGCTATCTGGGAAGCTCGTTCTCCGATCAACTATGTGAATCAAATTCATGCCCCCTTAATTCTATTTCAAGGGGAAGAAGACACAGTGGTCCCTAAAAACCAATCGATCATGATTTATGAATCGCTAAAACAGCAAGGAATTCCCGTCGATTTATATCTTTATCCCGGTGAAGGCCATGGTTTTAGACAAGCCGAACATATTATCCACTCACTAAATACAGAAGCCGAATTCTATATTCGGGTTTTTAATATATGTAAGTAGTGAAGGCTATAGCTTTAACTTCGTTTGCAATGTAGCTCTAAAGACTTATAATTCCCTGTGCTTCTCCTCGTCTCTGCGTTGAATTCGTTATAATGATTAACGCAGAGACGCAGAAGCGGGGAGACGCAGAGGAAATTATAAGTTTCGTTAAGGCTATCTTTTGGACGAAGTTAACCAATAGCCCTCAAGCCACCCTTCTTTTATTTTAATTTCTAAAACATTCTTGTGTTTACTAATAATATCATTATTGGTAGAATCATGTTTTAATTTTATTGTAATCTATTAGAGGAATTCCTAATGGCGACTGTAACCAAAGTAAGAGATCCTGATTGGTTTTCTGTGACACAAGGTAGGGCTTATGCCTTATTGCCAGCCTTCAATACCCCCCCTCTTCAGCTTGTGGAGTTAGCTATAAATCGGACTATTTGGAGGGATAATATTGTAAGGGCTCTTGAGAGAGGGGTACTATTGGATCCCGAGAGAATTACCCCCCTGGATCCTTGGACAGATAGATTATTGCTAAAAGTAGAAAATTCATTAAAAACCGTAATATCAGAATTCGAGTTTGTGAAAAATTTGTTGCATGAACTTGGTACCCCTATTAGTTTCTTCGATCACTCAATGAGAGATATAGCATTTTATGATAGATGTTTTAGAGGTAGTTTGTATATAGCTAGATATAAAATGTTTAGTGATGTTGTAAAAAATAGAATTGTAGCGATCAATCATCTGATGGGAGAAATGCATATCTTAGAATCGAATTTCTATTATTCAGAGGATGAATTGAAATACTGTAAATATTTTAGGGAAGCTGAAGGAAGTAGTTGGAGGCTCATTAGTAAATCAGATGACGGTTTTTTGTTATTACCAAGATTTTTCGGTTTTGTTTTAAACACTCTTAACGATGTGTGGAAATGCAGTGAGAATTTACATAGCATTTTAAAAGACAGAACCATACTAAAAACACCATTGCTTTCAGATTGTGTGTTTATTATTCACGAATACGCTTGCGGTGTTTTCCCTGTTTACCGCACTCCGCCGGATAAAGATGGCGAACCAATGCGTAGTCCATCAGGAGAGCTTGTTAAACGATGGGTATACGATCACGATTATAGGAGTTAACAATGAAAAGCCAAACTTTATTTGCGTTGAGTCTTTTAGCTTATACATCATGTTTTGCTGCACAACAAGCGCAGGCCCCCTCTAAATCTCCAGCCGATCTTATTTTGATTGAACAGATTACTTCAATTGTCGAACCAGGCAAAATTCCAGGTCAGAATTTTTCCATTGAAGTGAAGCTGAAAGTGACTGATCACACACTAAATCAATGGGCAATCGGCTTCTACATGCCGCGGACATTTAATCAACTAGTTCGTTCCCAAACCGGCACATCGGTTAATCCTGATTTGCAAATGGAAATTTGTGATATGGAAACCCCAGACAACTGTATGGACATTCAATATGTCAATACAGAGAAGCAATATTTAAGCGCGGGTTATACTAACATTGTTGCTCCTGTCGATCCTGATGTTTCACTCGAATTTGGGAAAACATATCTCCTAAAGCTCACAAATAGTAATCAATGGGCTCCTGGGAATTTTTCGGCAATGCCACAAGGCTTTTTTCTGATTGAGAATGATGACGTGATTATTCCGCTCAGTGATGCTAAACCTGAGGCCTTTCTCATTGGCGGTTATAACGAAGATAACATCAAAACAAGGATTGCAAATCACATTCAATCTAATTGGGTTAATTCTAAGCCTATTACATCAAAAGATTTAGCGGATCACTATCATTTGGTACCGGCACCTATGTCGATAACACAATCTCAATCTGATGAACCAAATTTCCTTTTGTCAGAAATGGATGCGATTTCAATTTCTAATGAATTTCAAAATGATCAAACAAATTTCGCTCTGCTTCAGTCTTACTTACAACAGGACTTGGACATTACATTAGTTCCTCAGCAAGAAAATGCTACGATCCGAGTTGAAATGGCTCCCATAGATGACCCTGAAGGCTATGAGTTGCAAATTACGCCACAGAATATTTTCATTCGTGCAAGCAATCCTGCAGGGGCTTTTTATGCCCTTCAGACATTAAGACAGCTACTCTATTATGATCATACCTCATTACCTACACTTACAGTTCAAGATCAACCCCGTTTTAAATATCGAGGGGTGCTCCTTGATGTTTCAAGGCACTTTTTTACGGTCAATGAGATCAAAAAGTTGTTAGATGTCATGGCTGCGCAAAAGTTGAATAGCCTCCACATTCATTTTGCTGACGATGAAGGATGGCGCCTCGAGATCGCTCAATTAAATGATCTCATTGGCGTTGGGAGCGTCAGAGGGTTTACATTTGGATCAAAGATACAAACCTCCCTTTGCCAACAAGCCAACCTCGACATCACCAATTACGGGGACTTTTCCCCTTCAGAACAACTTATAGATCCTATTTATCCTAAAGCCAATACACGTTATGAAGGATATTATTCCGAACAAGATATCAATACACTTATTGCCTACGCTAACGAACGACAAATCACTATAATACCAGAAATAGATTTGCCTGGACATGCGAGAGCCTTGGTTTATTCTATGCCAGAGATCTTTAAAGATGAAAACGATCTGAGTAAATATATCAGCATACAAGGCTATACAGACAATGTGATCCTTGCTTATCTATACGGTGAGGCTGATGTCCAAGCTCTAGCATTTACTCAAACGATGGATCTCATCATCAAACGAATAGGCGAAATGTTTGCAAATCAAACCACTGTATACCATCTTCAGGAGGTTAGTATCGGCGGTGACGAGGTCTCAAACGATGTTTGGACCTCCTTGCAATCTGATCAATCCAAAGAGGATTCTGGAACCGCACTTGAGAAGTTACAGAAATTCTTTTCTCAGCTCCATCGTCAAGCAGGTTCGTTGTTATTTTCTGGATGGCAACAGTTTGTACAGAGCGAAAATGGTCATGCTGGAGAGTTTGCATTGTCACCAAATCAGACAGCCCATGTTTGGGTGTGGGAGCCAACGGGCAATGGATCAGGACAACAAGGGATAAAAAATGCAGCTAGCTTAATAAATGCGGGTTATCCAACTGTCTTGACCTTTGCTGATGATACCTATTTCGATTTAACATATACTCCTGATAAATGGGAGCCTGGTTTTTCTTGGGCAGGAGCCTTTTTGGATACTCATGCAGCGCTTCGATCTGCTTACGATGCATCTCAAGTGGGTACTTTAGTGAATGAGGATCAAAAAGCTAATTTAGTCGGATTGGAAGGAACTCTTTGGAGCGAAAATCTGATGAATTTTGATCATCTAGCATATATGGCGCTTCCAAAAATGACTGGGTTAGCAGAAGCCGCGTGGTCAGGTGTGGATAGAACCACAGATTCTGAAGGACGCATTAATTGGAAAAGTTTAAGCGATCGTTTGGGATATGACAATAGGGGGTTTTTAGGCTTTTTGCATAGTCTTAGCGGCATGAAATATCGCGGTTACCCAAACGGCATCTCGCAAGAGACGCCTGTGCAATGATGTGTATCCTGGCAAAAATATTGTGATTTTCTCTCCAGGATTGATATATTAGAATGTCTTATGGATTCAGCGGTATTTCGAAAATATTCTATACTAAGTTGGTTAAGGAAAAATGAGCAAATTCACAACTGAAGCCTTATTGACAAAATTAAAAAAAGAGAAGTCTTTATTAAGGGAGTTTTTGGAAGCAGATAAAGATCCTGGTAACATTGAGGTTAAGCACAGTTTTTCCGAAATTGAGGGCGAGGACTTTAATGGATTAGAGGATTTTGATTTTGGGGACCAATGAGTAAATGAAAGGCGATTATCCAAAAAGAGGCGATGTTTACTGGGTTCGTTTAGACTTTGGTGCCGGCCCTCCGGGACGGTATGTTTGGGTGACGCTATTCCCAGGCTTCGCTTACCCCTCCGGGGAGCCTCAGCCTGGGCTATTACATGAACAGACCCTCCGGGCTGTTTGCAACCTCTTTTTATTTGCAGTACCGCCTCGGCATATTCAGCACAGCATATAACAGACTTTGCAAACAGCCCGGAGGGGTAAGCGAAGCCTGGGCTATTACATGAACAGATCCCCCCCCCGGGCTGTTTGCAACCTCTTTTTATTTGCAGTACCGCCCTGGCATATTCAGCACAGCATATAACAGACTTTGCAAACAGCCCGGAGGGCCTGTTCACATAATAGCCCAGGCTGAAGCTCCCCGGAGGGGTAAGCGAAGCCTGGGTAACTGCCAACCAACACATACCGTCCCGGAGGGCCGGCACTAGACAAAACTGTAAACGACAGTTTAGAAACTGTCGTTTACTTCGCTCGAATTATGAACCAATTTTGTATACGGAAACGATGATGCTAGGAATAGCAGGCTGATTGCTAGTGCCATTTGTAGCAATTAGGCCATGCAATGGTTTGTTCGCAGAATATCCAAAGCTAAGAGAATCTCCTGTCTTTAAAGGCAAAATTGCTTGAGAAATAATCACGGATGTTGATTGGGGTGTTGCCAGGAATTGTCTTACTCCAGAATTTGGCACATTTTGTCCATTTTTCATTAACCATAAATCGACGACACCGCCAGCTGAAGTGGCATTTTTATCTACTCCAGGTTGACCTGCAGCTATTACAATATAGGTTCCGGGCTCTTTTATTACGAGCTTAGAGGGAGTTGGTTGATCGATTCCGTTGAGGTCATCAGCTTGCTCGAGTGTAACAAGTTGTGAGCCTTTAGGAATTTGATTTTGTAGGCTTGACACTTGTGCGTAAACGGCGTCAGTGTCAGCAAAAGCGTTAGAGCTTATGGCTAAAAGTCCTATAACACAAGCACTTACTGCTAAGTAAATATAATTTTTCATCGTTGATCTCCTTTTGAGTATCTGTTTTCGTGTTGATACCCTTCAATAAGTAACAAAAAGATTTTTTTATTAACACACAATTTTTAAGGGTCAGCGAGCAATCAGAGAATAGCTCGTGCTGCGTCCACCTTCTGAGTTTTTTGCAAGAATGCCTTGATTTACAAGATCGACAATATCTCTATAGGCGGTATCCTGAGAACATTTTGTCATCTTAGCCCACTTTGACGATGTTAATTTGCCTTCAAAACCATCTAAGAGACGATTAATCATCAACCGTTGTCTCTCATTCAAAGAGGCTTCAGCAAGTGCTTCCCAAAACTCTTTTTTGCGTAATACTACGTCAAGAGAAGACAATGCGCCCTCTATCGCTCTTCCAAGGCATCCAAAAAACCACTCAATCCAAGAAGTAATGTCTAGTTTTCCCTTTTGCATATGCTCTAGAATAACATAATAGTGCTTTCTCTCTTTTTGAATTTGAGCTGATAGGCTGTAGAAACGATGTGAGCTTTTTTCCGACTGGGCTAGTAGGTAGTCTGCAATAGCGCGACCTATGCGGCCATTCCCATCGTCAAAAGGATGGATTGTGACAAACCAAAAATGAGCAATAGCTGCTTTTAAAACTGGGTCAACGGTCTTCTCTTTATTTAGCCAATTTAAAAAATGTCCCATTTCATGATCGACCCGCTCCGCCGGTGGAGCCTCGAAATGAAGAATTTCTTTGCCCACCCTGCCTGAAACGACCTGGACAGGGCCTGTACGCCAAGAACCCACTCGAATTTTTGCAAAACCGCTGCGCCCATTGGGAAATAGGGTTGTATGCCAGCCTAATAATCTCTCTTTAGTGAGCAGTTGATCAAACTTTTGAGTGGCATCTAGGATCATCTCAACAACGCCTTCGATATTTTTATCAATGACGTCGAGAGCCGCAATGTCCATTCCAAGATGACGAGCAACGGATGAGCGCACTAATGATTGATCTAGAATCTCACCTTCAATTTCGCTAGACTTGACAACATCCTGTGTCAGTGTTTGTAAGACAGTGTCCTCGCGAAGCTGAAAACCAATTGATTCCATTCCACCTATTAGGCGTCCTTGCTGATGACGTAGTTGAATCAGCAAATCGGTAATCTTTTCTTGGTCCCAAAGAAAATTGGGCCAGTTGTCGAGTTCATATATATACATGCGTACAATTGCTCCGTTTTATCCTATAATAGCATGTAATCTCCGCATGAGCAATAGTATTCTCCGCATAATCTGCGGAGATTAGTGCATTTTTTCTCCGCACGTTGTCCATACAACCGAAGGCAAACCTCATTAAAATTTTATGCCTTAGCCTGATGTTTTTTCAAAGTCGATAAAGCCTTTTGGAATATCAACGTACGTTAATTTTACAGAGACTTTGTCCCCTATCTTCAAATTTTCAACCCCTTTGATGACCTTGCCTTCGACCGCTGGCTGAAAGATGCGCACCCATGTGCCTTTACTGCTGGCTCCGGTAATGATTCCCTTAAAAACAGTTCCTATTTGAGAAGAAAGCAATATCGCTGCAGCAGACTTATTTAACTGCCGTTCGACTTTTGTTGCCGCATCCTCCTGATGAGTGCAATGAGCTGCAAGGCGATACAATTCCTCTGAGGTGTATGGATTGTTTTCACCTCGCGAATGAGCTTTAAATTGACGCTGTGAAATGAGATCTGGAAAGCGGCGGTTGGGTGCTGTAGAATGCGTGTAGTCTGATAATGCAAGACCGAAATGCCCCACAGGAGTATCTTTGTCATTTTCTACGACGTATTCCCCGCTTCCAAGGAGTTTGATAACCGTCAACGAGAGGTCTGGAAAGCTGTCTGGATCTGTTTTCTGTCTGCCAATTAAAAAATCATCCAATGCTTTGGAATCTGGCTGTGCAGGAAGGTTTTCTCCAAAACTCCTTGCAATTTCTACAATTCGATCCCAATACTTGGGGATGCGCACAACGCGGCGCAAGCTAGCTATTTTTGCATCAGTAAAATGATGCACCATGGCTCGGTTTGCGGCAATCATGAATTCTTCAATAAGTTGATGTGCAAAGTTGTGGGGGGGAAGTTGTATAATGATCTGATTATTACTTGAGACTTTGGCTTCAGCTTTGGATGATTGTAGAGTTAAAGCTCCAGCTTTATGTCGATTTTTTCTCAAAAGTTGTGCTACTTCATGCTGGGTTTTGAGAACCTCTTCCAGTCCGAGTACTTGTTTAACCTTATCTGGAGTAGGATTCAAGCCTCCTAGCCATCCTCCGACTGCACTATATGTCAGCTTTGCATAGTTGTGGACGATTGCTTGAAAGATGGACGAATCTTCGATATCCCCTGTTTGATTAATTTGTATCTTTGCGACTACAGAAATGCGATCTTCATTCTCGTTCAATGAGGTTAAATTCGTAGAAAGCTTTTCTGGCAGCATTGCAAATATTTTCGCTGGCGTATAAACAGATGTTGTATTTATTCGAGCATGAACATCTATTGGCGAGTCTTTGGTCACCAATGCATCAACGTCTGCAATAGCAATCCATAGTGTCGTTTTGCCATCAGCCCCTTTTTCGGCATAGGTCAATTGATCTAAGTCAAGCGAATCATCATTATCAATTGAGCACCATTTCAGGGAACGCAAATCAGTGTATTCCGAGCGCTGTTGAGCTGGGGTATTAATTTGAGCAAGTTGTCGGAGTTCTTCAGGGGAAAATTCAGGCTGCAAACCCTTTTCTATCATGGCTTGCGTAGCTAGTTGAACTAGATTCGTTGTTGCTGTGATTGTCATCATTATCTCCTTTTTTGCAGTCTCGTAGAGAATTTTTTACAATATACGATTGAAAATTTCATTGCAGCAAAAAGCATTACAAACATCCTGATGTCCATAGCTGACAAGATTATACCAATTTCTAGGGGTGTTGTTTTATGCAAAAGACAGCAGCACCCCATCTGCCGAGTAGCATCTGGGGTACTGTCTGAGATATTTCATTGGACAAATTCAATTCTAACGATTCTTAAAGTATTGAATTTCATTCTCGTGTCTTACTGCGCTCGCTCTTGTTTTGAATGTTCCTAAATTGCGACGTTTTCCTGTTTTAGGATTCACTGAACGTGAATAAAGACGATATTCTCCAGTTTTAAGTTTGCGTATCATTTTATACTCCTTTTTTTAATAGTTTAAACTAAAGGCGAAAAAATAATTATAATTAAACTTTTGTGTATTAATTAATAAATAACGCATTTTCAAAACTATGTCAAATATTTATTTCATATTCTTTATTAGAATTGAAATACAATGCCCACATTTAAACCTTGAGCCCACAGGCCTTCAGTCTTGACCTCTGCTTGAGGACTTCTTTTTCCTTTAAGTTTTGGTTTTGGTGTGTTTGTATAAATCGTTGATTGCGTGGGGTTTATATTTGGATTCACTTGTTTGCCAGCACGCAACACTTTATTCGCATATAGGAATGTGTACCCCAATTCTATTCGTCCACAATCAAACAATTCACAGCCAACGGTTAAATTAACTTCGGGTAATACGGCAAATTTTGTCCTTCTATGTTTTCCAATATTCGTGGGAAGGGCAAAATAGCCTCCAGGGAAATGCTGAACCTTTACCAAGTCTGTAAATTCGTTCGTCGCTAATTCACCTTTAATATCTACAGTCCCGTACATACCGCCCAAAGCAAGCTTTGTTTTCGCTGTCACAAAAAATCTTTTCCAGTTGTATGTCAGTAATAACCCAAACTGACCTCCGACAAAGTCATTTTCAGTGTTGAAATGCTCTTTGCTTTTATAAATATCGAGTGGTAAGTCAACAAAGGGACTGCTTGTAACAAAACTCAAATGTTCTTTAAAACACCAATAGCGAAATCCACCTAAACCGGTTATGCTCACTCCGGCAAAGCTAGGGAATTTTTGTAATAAGTTTAATTCAGTTCCCTGCATCCTATTTACCAACTTCAGACTTGCCTTACCCGAGAACACTCGCGGTGTGGCAAGGGCTGCAGAGCTTTCTTGAGAAGTCCTAACATCGAAGTAAGGGATTCTCAGTAGAGTAGAATCGCGCGATCCATCTGAGCTCACACTCTGACTATGCCATGTATTAGGAACAAAGAAATAGTTGATTTCTCCCCCGAAGGTTAGCCTATCGTCGAACCAATATCCAAAGGTAAACTTCCCACCGGAACGCCAATGGGTGTCAATATCCTTTCCTCCCAATACGACTGAAGTGCCTTTGTCCCCTAAAACAGGCGGCGTTTTCCCACCTGATGGCCCCTTATAGACAAATGGGGTATGTTCTGGACAGTTTTTTATTTTCCAAAATAAGTATTGCGAGTCTACCCAAAAGTGATCACCGAAATCCTCAACACAGGGGTAGACGGGTCCAGGTTCACAACTTAAGTCATAGCTCATGACCAGTGCTGGCATTTGTGTGAAAGGCAGGAGCCCTGCAAGCGCCCATAAGGAAGCGATTCCTATCCCGAAAATTCTTTTTATCATAAGTAATCTGACCTCAGTGAAATGTAAAGGACGATATTTTAGATGATGACACAAACATCTCATAAAACTTTCTAACATGGGTATCATTTTTGGGATATTTGTTTCAAGGAAATAAGAACGATGAGGAATGCGATCCAGCAATTGTGAGCGTTCAGCAATTCCCGCTAAACCCTTATGCGAGAAATGTCCCACGCGCAGTCGAGAGCGCGCCGGGGACGGTTCTCGCATACGGCATAGCTTTTAACACAGGCCAGCAGAACGATGTCAAACTCACAAAGACCGCTGTGTTAAAAGCTTGCCGTATGAAGAACTGTCCCATGACGCGCTTTTAACACAGGCATCGCTCACAATTGTTGCACGCAACCACCTGCGATCTAAAAAAAATTGTAGACTAATTAATATTTTGATACTATCTGATCTTCGAAAACCTGTGAATTGAAATTGAAAAGGACAAAATATGCTAAGTTTTAAGAACATTTCAAGAGTTCTTTGCTCATTATTTATTTTGATTTCATCGTTCGGTTTTGCTGTCGCACAATGCCCCCAAAACAGGAATTTATCTCTTCAAAAAGAAATGACAAAAAGATACATTTCTCTCGATTCAATTATTTTTAATGATGGGAAAATGTTAATAATGGATGGGGACAACTTACTGTGCGTAAAAACTGTTCACCAAGATGATAACGGTATTTACATACATGTTGCAGGAGTTTATGGACGTTGCCCTAATGGCCATCCTTATGGGCCAGACGATGGATGTTATGGATATAATTGCCCATATAATTAATTCAGTTGATACAAAATGAGACAACCAATAGTTATTTTCTATTTACACCATATGAAAAAATGGCTGTCTGCAATCTTTGTATTTGTTTTTTTTTCCATTCAGGCGGAAGAGATTTCGGCTGAATGGAAAAATTCTCTAAATTCTTTGTCTGATGAAGAAAGAAGATCCCTCCAAACATTCTTTAGGACGATGATAGTCAATTCAGAAGGTGGGTTCGTGCTTTTTGGATCAAAACCTGCATGTGGAGAAGGAATTATTGCGCCGGGGAAATGTAAAATCGAATGGATTGGAATGCGCAATCATAGAAGATCTATCGATTTATGGGAGGGTTATCAAGTGTGGCAAAAATATTTTGCCTCTTTGAAGACTCGCAAACTCATTATATCCTTAAAAGATCATCCCGACAACCTCTTTACAGATTGGATTCACCTGACTTGGATAAATCCTCAAAAACTTATGGAAGTTGTCAATGAAAATCTCGTTTTGTTTCAATATGTTTTAGGCCCCGATGTTACGCCTCAGAGATTGCTCGATCATTTGGTAGATCCCTCACAAGACATTCTCGAAGACTACACTCTACAAGGCATCACTCTCGGTTTTGGAGTTCAAAATGCCCTCTATTATCGACGATTAGAACTTATTGAAAAAGAGCTCTATAGTAAAGAAAAAATCCCCTTCAAGTCTAGATATGAACGGATAGAAATAGCAGACCCGTTCCATGGATTATACATGGGATTTGATCTCAATCCGGTGTCAGAAACAACTCCGTCATTTAATCATTCTTCTCTCTCCACTGAATATCAAAATTTGCTTAGCGAAAGATCTTCTTCGCTAAAAACTCCTCATCAGCAAATAAATCCTATTCCAATGTTCGCAATTTTTAAAAATGACAAAAATACAAAGCAAATACGTTCAGGCTATGAGGTGGATCGATTAAAAATTCAAGACCTTTTGGCACAAGACAATTTTTTGGAACACATACTTAAGACGATATTCGAATGAACTACGTACTCTCTTTTTTTATTTTTGTTATTCTATCGACCTTACCAGTTTCTAGCGCGTATGCAGAGATAGAAAAAACATCCCCAGCTTGCTTGATCGCACATCAGATCAAAAACAGCCTCGATCATCAAGATAAAAAATACATCAAAGCTATTATCAAAGGAATTGAAGCACAAGATAACAACTTACAACTGACCGCAGAAGAAAAAAATGTAAAACAGTTTGCAAATGCAAGACAAAGAGAGTGGCAGGCTCAAAACAATCTGGAAGCATCTGAAATATGGTTGCTACAAAAAAACAGTGTTGAATCAATCAAGACTATAGTCCCTCTCAAATTGCTGTATCTCACAATCAAAGAGGGAGATGGCAAAAAATTGACGGGCCTTGGAAATGTACAAATCAGTTACGCCATCAACAAATTCAATCGTGATATTCCTGAAGCAACTGGTGAGCATAAATTCTGCGATCTATCTCAAATGATTCCAGGATTATGCCACGGCATGATTTCAATGCAGGAAGGTGAGATTCGCAAAATATATATTCATCCAGATTTTGCGTATGGAATTTCAAACACATTTGAGGCAAATATTGCGTTAGAAGCAACTGTCGAGCTTTTAGCGATCCCTTCTGAACAGAGCGAAATCGAGCCTTTAAAGGATATCGCACCGATTAAGAAACAGACAATCACTCAAAATGAAATCGATGAACTTTTGCTCAAAAGTTACTACGTTGCTGGATGGAAGTTATGGAACCATCTAAAATTTGGATATCAATTATTTAGCAAGGAGCAGTTAATCGATTATTTAGAAAAGGATATCGACCCTGTGCTATCGGACTCAGAATTTAATAGAGAAATAAATCGCATTCATTGGGTTATTTATCATCAACGTGTAGAAGATGAATACAAGGCGTCGGGCGCTTTTTTTGATAAATTATCGGGTCAATCAGATGTCAAATGCATTGTTTCTGATCTCCTTTATTGCAAGAGTCAATCCAAATTAAACAAGAATCCAACAAATAAAAATCTATACCAGATAAGATCCACGATCAAAGACAGATTCGGCGAGATTCTTCAGCGGGAACGAACCGAAACCATAGATATTAACTCAGCCATCCGAGGGCTAAAAGAAGGACTTCCCCATCTAACCTTGGGAAAACCTGCAACTTTATATGTCCATCCGAAATGGGGCTTCCCCGATAACGATGGACCATTAGGTGATAAATTGTTAGTTATTGACGTTATCGTGGAGGATACAAATGGCTGAAGGGAATGCTGTTTCCTTAGTTTCTGTAATTACCTCGGCAGGTGCAGCACTACATCGTCGAAAATATGCTCACCGCTGCAGAATATGGAGCTCGATGGCATCATACATTTTTGCTGCAGCAAGATCGGGAAGATCAGACGCTATAGCCACCGACACACCATTGTCAATGAACGTCACCAAAGCCGCACTAGAAGAATCAATCGCTCCAACATGAAACAACATTTTATCCTTGATATTAAAAAACTCTCCCCCAAATGCATCAACCAACGGGGCAAATTTCTCCTTATCACGATTATATTCCTGTCTGAACCAGTTTCCCAATTGTGCTAAGTCTTCCGTTGAAGTCCAACCACCTCCTGCAGGGCTTCCTACAATATACTGTGCTGCAGGATCCGACTCATTGTAACGCCCATTAGGAGGCCGATGCGTCGACAAGCTTGTTTCAGAGGGGTCTAAAACATATTCTTTTGTAAGTTCTTCGATAGTTTTGGTTGGCAATCCCCGAGCTTTTGCCCACTTATTATAGTGATGTTGCAGTGAGAGGCCGACTAGAAGGATACCAAGATTGCTATATGTGTTTTCAGTGATCTGAGAGTCGGCAAATTGCAGAAAATCTTCTGGTTTTGTGATTACGGGAGGATCCAATCCTATTTCAACGTGCACTTGAATTAACTTCTCATATTGTTTTGCATAATCACCCAAATTTGCTCGATGCAGCATGGCAGCATGCATGTTGGTTTTCGCCAGCTGCTTGAGCACAGTTTCAGGTAACACTTTCCTCACAGCTTCATCCAATTCTAAAGGTCGTGCCATTGCCTCTTTTGGAAGGATGCCTGCTTTCATAAGTTGGATCGCCAGAATGCCGGTATGAACCTTGGAAACGCTATGGACACTAAAAGGAACTTCCTCCTTTCCAGTAGACTCCAGATTTTTTGATTTCACAGTAATAGGTCTCGGTAATCTGCTATCCATAAATGAAACAACTCCAGAAAAGCCAATGGCTTGCATATATTTTTTAAGACCATTGATATTAGTGTCTGTAATAGCGATGATTTTTCCCGATACTTTTCGTGGCAATGCGTTCAAATCTTCTTCGTGGTCAATCTGCCGAAGATCCCCAATATTCGCACGATCGAACATCTCAATAAATGATTTTAGGTCCTTACTTCTCAGGGCTTCATCAAATTTTTCGGCAAGGACCTTTCGATCGGTTGGATCCCCTTCATCTACTGCAACATTTACTAAATATTCCCTTAAGCCTTTGGGATCAGAAGTGTTTGTCTCTGAAGTGTATTTTGCAAAACATGCTGTTGCAACCTTGACTTTTGAATCAGAGAGAATACTGTTTGCTTTAGATTTAATGTCCTTTTCTCTTTTCAACCAATCTTCTTCATCTGCTGGTAGCGACGAAGAAAATGAAGATGAAGAGAAAGAAGAGGCTGTTGAAGACAAGGAAAGAGGGATGGTTGCTGCAGAATGGGTGCGATCTGTAGGTCCAACAGATGCCGAGGCAAAGGCTGCTTTAAATGTGTCGATTGTGTCAAAACTTGACTCAGGGATGTTTTTAAGGATGGTTTTTGCTACAGCGATCTGTTCTGTGCCACCTACGATTTTGTATTGCTTTCCGCCGACTCTTACGAAGTCTGTTGTGGATGATGCTGATTCTGTAGGACGAAGACTAATTTCCTGAGAAATGCCGTTATTTAGGAAATGGATAGAAATGTCAGGAATAGTCATGTTTTTCTTCCTCCTGTATTTTATTCTGATTATAACAAACTGCGATTTAAATTAGTTATTTTTATAAACAGTTATAAACAAAAAGTAAACAAAATAATTGACTTTTTATTTCAAAAATCTCATAATATGTTATATATTTAATAATAATCATGTATTAGGAGGTTATAATGTCTTTTCCTTTATCAGTTGATGGATCTTTTGTGTCGCCTCACTTTAACCCAAATGAACCTTTATCGGTATCCTTTGAGGGTCAGGAAGAATCTTCCTCCGACCCCATTGTACCCAAAGATGATGCTGCAACTGTGACAATCAGGGAAGATGATTTCGAACATCTTCACATACCAAACATATGCGTACCTGACAATCGAATATGGGTACCAAGCGCGGGACATGCAACAGATAGCTCAACAGAAGACTTCCTTACAAAGCCAACTGATACCGGAAAAGAACGCAAAGTGAGTAATTGGAGTCAGTTTAAGCAATGGGTCGGAGATCATAAAAAAGAAATCATTACAGTCTTAGCAATTATTGCCCTCTTTGCAGGCATTTCGGGATTCGGTCTATTATTCGGTGTTTATGCCGCGCTTATGACAGGATCTACGCTGATAACAGGATCTACGCTGATACAGCTAGCAATAGCAGGATCAGCCCTCGTAGCCATTGGCTTGGTAGGACTATCTCCTTATTCATGGCATCTACTTAGAGAACAACAAGCAGCAGATGCAGCTAGACAACAAGATGTGCATGGACCACAAAACTCCTACCATGTCGGTGAACTATCATAAACTTTAATATTATTAACATAATTAAAACTAGAATAATAGAAAAAAACTAATAACATATAGGAGAAATAGATATGTCTTCAGCATTAACACACACAAATCAGAATTCATCAGGTAGATCCCCTGATCCCTTTGGTGACGTTTTCGCCCCACCACCGTATAGCTTCAGCCGTCGGTGAGCCTGGTCAAGAAGGCGGACCACAATCGGACGGGACAGGTACAATAAAACTCTATCCCATTCTATCCAATAGTGATGGAGAAGGACAGCCCTCGAATCAGCGGAATGAAGGTACCGAAGAGCGTAATGTGAGCAAATGGAACCAACTTAAGGAATGGGTAGGGAATCACAAAAAAGAAATAGCCACTGCGCTAGCAATTATGGCCCTAATAGCAGCAATTTTGGGATTCGCCCTAATTGTGGGAGTCGCAGCTTCAGGGGTTGCACTTACAGCAGGATATGCAAGCACAACTTTGACTGTTGGAGGCCACATCACAGTAGCTGGTATCGCCTTAGTAGCATCCGGTGCTATAGGAGGAGCCGGGGCTTGCGGTTATCTGCTCGGACGACATCATGGTCAAGCAGAAGAAGCAGCTAGACAAACAACATAGAAAAGTCCTGGACTGTAAAGGACCATGTAAGACCAGAAGGGCAGGCCTGCCCTCCGGGCCTTACATTGTCCATTACGGTCCATTATTGTCCACTATAGTCCATTACAGTCCATGTCCTTTAGGGTCTCAGGCTAATGCATTCTGAGGCGCTTTTTCTCAATTTGCGAAACCCAATCTCTTAAAAAGAGCTCACCTTGTTGCCTCAAATGGGTTCCCCATTGTTTGGCATCGCGACGCATTTGATCGATGCTTACATCCTTATGCTGGCTAAGCTCACAGCAATGGCCAATGTACCACTGCTCTAAATGGTTATGGATCACTTCTGGATGGAATTGCAGCCCCAACGTATGATGTTCATAGGAAAACGCTTGATTCCTGCAAATGGGTGTAGAGGCAAGTAAAGTCGTTTGCTTTGGCAAGTCAAACGTTTCCCCGTGCCAATGAAAAACATGAGTTTTGTCCTCAGCCAAAAACCGAAGAGCCGATTGTTTACCTTCTTCGGTAAGAGTGATCGGTGACCAACCTACTTCTTTAATCTTATTCGAATAAATTTTGGATCCTAAAACCTTAGCAATAGCCTGCGCTCCCAAGCATATGCCTAAAGAGGCTTTTTGCTGCTTTAAACGCTTTTCTATAATTTTAAATTCATCAAGCAAAAAGGGATAAAGATGTTCATCATTCACACTGATGGGTCCGCCACAAATCACTAAGAGTTCAGGATTCCGTTTTTGAATGAAGTCTAAGGAATCTTTACCCGCATCGAGATAAGTAATCGTAAATCCTAATGACTGAAATACCTCTTCAAAATACCCAAGATCTTCAAAGGCAACATGTTTAAGAGCAATCAGGTGTTTCATATTCAGGTGTTCCATATTATATTATGCAAATAAGTCAGCTAGAGTAATGTTATTTTGAACGAGTTCTTCAGACCAAAGATTGGATTTTACCCCACATGTGGTGATCATAGCGAGAAATATTTGTTTGCTAGGCTTTATTTGCTGTTCGAAAACCTCCTGCTTCTTAACTAATTGTTTTCCATAGTCCCTATCGATGACAAAGGATTTATTCGAGTATTTAACTTCACAAATTGTGATGATGCCATCCTCTCGATCAAAAAGAAGGTCAATTTGTGCTCCTTGCTTATCTGACCCTTTTTTAGGAAGATAATGCCACCTTCCAGCCTTGCATGCGATTTTTTCAATACCGAGAGCTTGCCGAATTTGATAAGTGTGTTTTAAACAGACATTTTCAAAGGCATAGCCGGCCCAGTTTGTTACCGCAGGAGTATTGACCATATTTTGCCAGTAGCCTTGTTCAATCCCCACGCCGGTAGTCAAAATTGGTTCGATCCATTTCAGATGAAATAACGCAAATTCGTCGATAACGCGATATGAACGGTCTCTTGTTTTACGGCCGTAGGGCACAAAGCTTTGGATAAAATTAGAAGCTTCAAGTTCTTGTAATCGCTTGTTCAATGTTCCGCCAGATCTAATCCCAGTGGCGCGAATAAGATCTTCTCGTGAGATTTCGTTCCCATGCTTTACGATTTCTCTGACGATAGTTAAATTTACGTCTGCTTCTTCAAACAAAGCTTCAAAAAGATTTGAGAATTCATTGTAAAGCAAACCATTCTTTTGAAAGCAAATTGCCTCGACATTTTGTGCTGCAGATAAACCTTTATCCACCGCTTTAAGATAATAGGGAATTCCTCCAATTGCCATGTAAATGTCGAGAATTTGCTTTTGATTCAGCTTTACGGAGAGGCTTTTAAGAAACTCCTGGGTTTCTTTTAAATTATAGGGTTCGAGAAGAATTTTTCTTGTGATTCGTTTGTGAAGACCTCCTTTTGCATAGATGAGCTTTTCAAGTATCCACGATGCAGCCGAACCACATGCGACAAGAATGAGGTTGGGGATTTTACTCCAATGAAGATTCCAGTAGTAATCAAGAGATTGCAGCAGTCCCGATTTTTTTGTAGCCATCCAAGGAAGTTCATCTAGGAAAATAATAACCTTCTTTGACTTAGGTATACTTAGTAGTGCCTTGGCCAAGATCTCGAAAGCCTCATCCCAGTTCTGAGGTGTATGAAGTGGCGCTCCCTTGAAGAAAGTTTGAGATACTGCCTTCATAAAGTTTTCGAGCTGCTTTTTTAATGGCTTATCTTTGGCTCCAGAGGCTTCTAAATAGATTCCTTTATCGGAGAAATATTCACGAATTAAGTGAGTTTTCCCAACACGTCGTCGGCCATAAACTGCAATAAATTCTGCATCTTTCGATTTCCAGACTCCATCTAGAATTTTGACTTCCTTTTCTCTTCCTATTATCCTTTTCGCACACATAAGGGTACCTAATCAAAAAGTTATGGCTGGCTATATATAATTATATGCAGCCACAACTTTTTTTGCAATTGAGTTGTGGCTGCATATAATTTTTTATCCGCAGCCACAACTTTTTTTGGAATTGAGTTGTGGCTGCGAATGGATTTTATATGCAGCCACAACTTTAAATGCTCCATGGTTGCTTAGGACCCCATTGTCCCTCTCTTCACATAGAGCGTAAAAAAATTGTAGAAAAATAAATTTAAAAATGAATATCTTGAAAATTATTGAATAACATCAAAACTTGGAGAACAATATGTTTAATCTAGGTCGTCTTGTGGTCATATTTGCACTTGCATCCTTAAGTGCAATGAATTTTTCTTTAACAGCATGGGAGTGCTGCGAACAACCCTCATCTAACAGACTTTATATTGGCGCATTTGGTGGAGGAATCTACTCAAACTCCAATAAAGTGACTCAATACGGAACTGCATTTTTCTCTGAACTTACTTCAATAGGTCCCTTGCCTGTAATTGCTGAAGGGAATTTAAATAAAACTTCGACAGGTTTCGGTGGCGTACAAATTGGATATGAATGGTCTAAACCGTCATGTTCAGACTGGACTGTTGCTACAGCGGGAGAGCTGGAAGTCTTCTTTTTTAAACACAAGAAAAAAGGAGTCCTCATCAACCAGACAGTAGTTGGGTTGCCTGAACACGACTTTCACGATTCCTTTCATATGAACTCGAATATAATACTCGCAAACGCAGTATTCTCGATAAATAATGACTGTTTATGTGGTTTTTCTCCTTATGTAGGAGGCGGCATTGGTGCAGCACGCGTATCTCTTCATAAAGCTGATTCCTTACAAGTAGAGCCGTTAGAGGCAGGCATAAACCATTTTAACTCTAAACGGGATGACTCTTCTTGGGCGTTTGCAGCTCAAGCCAAGGCGGGTCTGCGCTACAAGTTCTGCCAAATGTTCCACATTTTTGCGGAATACCGTTACCTTTATCTCGATGCCAGCAACTATATTTTTGGAGCGACGAACTACACAACTCACGTACCTACCTCACCCTGGAACGTGAAAGTGAAAA
This sequence comes from Chlamydiota bacterium, assembly GCA_013288825.1. Lineage (GTDB taxonomy): Bacteria > Chlamydiota > Chlamydiia > Chlamydiales > Parachlamydiaceae > JABDBC01. Next base: position 19,630 of record JABDBC010000009.1, on the reverse strand, counting down.
ACGTCAACTACAATGCATTTGCTATTGGCGTCCAGTTCGACTTATAGGGACTTAAGCGACCTTGGGGACCTTGGTGGCAGGGAGGGAGGCTGTGAAAAAATTAGAATTCGGGCGATTTTACTGAGATTTTTATGTAGCTTTCGCCCCCTCGCCAGCAACGTCCCACGTGTCGTTGTAGGCGGGGGTTCCGGTCTGTGGAAAAAACTGCTACGTTAACCTTTCTTACTCTGCTTTTTTTCCTGCTTCTTTGCTTTGCGTTCTTTAACGGTGAGGGTAGGCTTTTTCTTATCGTCTTTACGGTGTTTAACGACTTCTTTAGTCATACAAAAACTCCTTTAATTTTTTTTCAAATTCAAAAATTAATTTTCTCACTTGGCTTTTATATTGTCACTTCATTAGCGCTTACCATTCGTTCGATCTGTTCAAAAGGTACAATTGGAGCAGCATCATTGATCCCTTCACATCCTTCTGAAGCCAGCTTCCAGCTCTCAGGTGTGCGTAGATTCTCTTTCCACCAAGGATAAGTGCGACATTGGACTGGGCGCGCTTGATAGACCATGCATTTTTTATCCTTTAGGAAAATGCAGTCAAAATCGCCGCTCTGCGCTTTTTTCTCGATCAGTGCATAACGGTTGTCGCGCATCCGCACATAACGCCTCTTGAATAACTCAAGAGTAGTATTCAACACTGCAGCCATGTTGGTCATATCCTGTTCGGTAACCCAAACATAACCAGGGGATCCTGTGCAGCATTTGCCGCACTCGGTGCATTTAAAGTGCAATCCGTTTTGATACCATGGTGATTCTGACATTAACAACCTTCCAAAAAGTCGGATTCAGGCATGCAATGGGGTGGGATGGGACAGTTCTGCATAACTTAACAAGAAGTGAGATGGGGACGGTTCTGCATGACTTAACAAGCTTGAAGATTGTTAAGTTATGCAGAACCATCCCCATCCCATTCTTGTTAAATTATGCGAGAACCGTCCCCACCCACACCAAATTGCCGATGACCGGACTCGAACCAGCACCTTGTTGCCAAGAGTAGATTTTGAGTCTACCGCGTCTACCATTCCGCCACATCGGCATTTTTAGGCTCCACTATATAAGAATGGGGATTTTACTAATAGAGAAAATATGAAAGAATGCGCTAACTAAATTTTCGACGTTGGCGGGCGCTGCCAATCTTAAGAGCTTGCCGGTGCTTTGTCACCGTTCTACGGGCACAGACTATCCCCTTTTCTAGCAGCAACTTCGACAAGTCGCAGTCTGAAAAAGGGTTTTCTTTGTCTTCATTAGCAATTAATTTAATTAAAAGCTCTCGTACAGTTTGTGAAGAGATTTTTTCCCCTTTTTTGGCCTCATATGCTGTTGTAAAAAAGGAACGCAAGGGGTGCATTCCTCTTGGAGAGCTCACATACTTATTTGCAATAGCCCTGACAACAGTGGATTCATGGAGAGCTAATTCTTCAGCGATGCTCTTCATAGTCATAGGAATCAGTTGCCCCTGCGGATTGGCAAAAAATTCCTGCTGCTTATTTGTAAGAAATGTAACAATTCTCCTCAAGGTCTCGCGTCTGTGAGATATGTTATTGACAAGCCATTTGGCAGAAGAGAGCTTTTTTTGCAGGAATATTTTCACCTCTGCGGATACTGTGGAGTCGATCATCATTTTGAGGTATTTTGAATTAATTTTTATTGGAGGAAGATCATCTTCGTTCACAACGACTTGCAGAGAATCCGCCTCGAGATAGACATCTGGAACAATAGGGTGGATAATCGTTTTCTCAAATGAAGACCCCGGTTGAAAATCTAGGGGGGCAATATCTTCATGAATGGCATTGTTAATCAGCTCTAAAGAACATTGTAGACTCTTTGCTATTGCAGGGATGCGGTTGTGGCTCAAGTCGTCATAATGATCCTTTATGATCTTCACCGCAAGACTTTCGCCTTTTCCTAGACGTTTTAATTGGATCAAGAAGGACTCTTGCAAGCAGCTAGCAGCAATCCCAGAAGGCTCAAATTGTTTGATTTGTTCCAATACTCCTATGATCATCTCTTCATTTACGTGATATAAACTTTTTATTTCACTCACAGTCATATGTAAGTAGCCATCTGCGGAAAGATTTCCAAGGATTGCTTCTGCTATAGCAAGCTCTTCTTTGGTTGAAAAAATTTCGCGGGCTTGCAACATGAGATGTTCGAAAAGAGTTTGTGAAGAGGCTGTCAATTGTTCCATGTGGTAAATGGCTGAATTTTTTTGAGAATGGCAGGAACTTCCTCCCCATTCATCGATGTGCTCTTTAAAATCCTCTTCAAGGTATTTCAATAGGGCATAATCATCTTCATTAAACGTGAGTGCTTCTGCTTCTACCTCCTCTCCATCGCTTTCCTCATTTTCATCTTCTTCTTGTTCAATGTAATCTTCTTCATTTGGAGTGCTTATATCATCAGAAAATATTGGATTCTGCCCGAGGTGACATTCGACAAACGCGGCCAACTCCAAAATTGGAAGCTGCATGAGATGGAAAGCCTGCTGCATTTGAGGCAATGCCATTAATCGCTGCGCCTGATTTTGTACTTGCGATTGACTCAATTGAGGTGGAATAAATGTCATAACACCCTATAGTAATGCAAGTTACTAGTCACCAATGGATTAAAATGGGGCCCCTACCCCATTTTAATCCATTGGTGACTAGTAAATGACAGTATTTAATTACTATTTTTTTACCACAGAGATCACAGAGAGAAGAAGAGAAATAGGGAAAAGTGAGAAGATATCCCTTTAGTGAAGAATATCTCTTATTTCTCCATATTTCTCTTCTTCTCTCTGTGTTCTCTGTGGTAAAATTGCGGGAATAGCTACCAAGTTCCCTTATTCCCTTATTCATTTTTTACTCTAGTTTTGGTAAGCTAGCAAGAAAAAGAAAACTACTATATAAATAGCACTTACGCAAAATGAGGATAAGAGCATGCTATTAGATGATTATGAAGAGTTTAGCGAGCCGCAATCAAAAACATTAGAGAAATACGTCACGAACACTCACAGCCATATTTTTGCGCTGCGCAACTTGCCGGAAGTGATAAAAGGAGCTCTTTTTTCCAGATATTCAAGATCGAGTTTGGGACTGCGTACATTGCTTTTAAAAGAATTCATTACGAATACAGAAGAATCTGGCTTCGATGCTATAGTACCTTCGGAAAGTTCTGTAGAGCCCACCGCTCAGATTGCAGCCATTAAAAAAGCCCAAAACTTTTACGATCGTATACTCGATGGATATGGGGATGATTCTATCGGAGAGCTGGGTGGAGCACATCTCGCGCTCGAAAACATCTCTATGCTCGCTGCTAAAGTGGTGGAAGATAACCGCATTGGGGGATCCCCCTTAGAAAAATCAACTCGATACATCTACTTCGACCAAAAAGTGAAAGGAGAATATCTCTTCTACCGCGAACCTGTTTTGATGACCTCTGCCTATCGCGATCTATATATCAATACAAGTAATATGCTCTTTGAAACATATAGCCGATTGATCCACCCCCTTACAGCTATGTTTGAAGAACGCACGCCGCGAGCTCCATCAGCCTCTAATGTTGCCTATTCTGCGGCAATACGAGCAAAGGTTCTGGACTGTTTGCGAGGTCTTCTCCCTGCAGGGACTCTGACAAACATGGGCGTATACGGAAATGGACGTTTTTTCGATAGTTTAATCCATAAGCTCCACTGTCATAATCTGGCTGAAATGCAAGATATTGGCAAAAAGTCATATGATGAACTTTCAAAAATCATCCCTTCATTTGTCCGCAGAGCCCAAATTTCTCACCAAACACACATGGCCTATGCTGAATTTTACGAGTCTATGCGTGCTGAACTCCAAACTTTTGCGTTGCAACATACACCTCATGAGTCAACTCCTTTCGGTGAATCAAATGTTCAGCTTATTACGTATGATCAAGAAGCAGTGCACAAGGTTGTTGCAGCCTTGCTATTTCCTTACTGTGACAGCACACTTGAAAATCTTCAAAACTATTGCAAGGAATTGCCTGAAGAAGAAACCGCCCGCATTTTGGATGCCGCCGCAAATACCCGCGAAAATCGCCGCCAAAAATCCCCACGAGCACTTGAACATGCCGCGTTTACTTTTGAAATCACTGCGGACTTTGGTGTATATCGGGATCTCCACCGACATAGAACCCTTACACAAGAACGTCAGCTTCTTACATGCAATTACGGTTTTTATATCCCTCCTGAGATCATCGACACCAACCTCGAAGCAGAATATGTGCAAGCGATGCATAAGGCCAAAAAAGCCTATGATATCATTTCCGAATCTCTTCCTGAAGAAGCCCAGTACATAGTCCCAATGGCATATAATGTTCGCTGGTATTTCCACGTCAATTTAAGAGCCTTGCAGTGGTTATGTGAACTTCGTTCCGCCCCAGCAGGCCATCCTACTTACCGCCTTGTCGCACAAATGTTAGCAAGGCAAGTTAGCGACGCCCTTCCGCCTTTTGAACGCTTTTTTAAATTTGTTGACTACGCAGGCTATGATTTGGGACGATTAGATCAGGAACAACGGCGTGTGAACAAACAACATGCACATAAATAATGCAAAACTGGAGTCACTTTATGAGAACAGCTAACCCTACGTTAACTGACAACACATTTTCTAATCTAGAGTATGCCTCAGCAACAAATGTAATGACTGTGCAAGGGGTCGTCTTCAAAACAGTCATTTTGCTGCTGTTAACGATGCTCACAGCAGGCTGGAGCTGGCTGCAACTTGCTAAGGGAGGCGCTTTTGCTGCATCTGCTTCGACTTGGTTAATGGTCGGCGCGATTGGAGGCTTTGCCTTAGCAATTGTAACTACATTTAAACCAGCTTGGAGTGCTATTACAGCACCTTTGTATGCAATCGTAGAAGGATTGTTCATCGGAATTCTCTCTGCAATTTTCGAACAAACCTACAATGGAATCGTGATGCAGGCTGTACTTCTTACGTTCGGCACCCTGACTGCGATGTTGGCAGCTTATCAAACTGGCCTCATAAGAGCCACAGAGACATTTAAATCGTGCATAATAGCAGCAACAGGTGGAATCGCTATTGCTTATCTTCTAGCGTTCGTTCTGAGCTTTTTTAACATCCAGATTCCATTAATCTTTGGCAATGGATGGGTAGGGATTTTATTTAGCGTTGCAGTCATTATCATTGCAGCATTGAATTTTATCCTGGACTTTGACTTCATAGAGCAAGGCGCCCAAAAAGGTGCTCCAAAGTATATGGAATGGTACGGTGGCTTTGCTCTCATGGTAACGCTGATATGGCTGTACATTGAGTTTTTGCGATTGTTGTCCAAACTGCGCAGCCGTGAATAAGAATTTTTACCGCAGAGATCACAGAGAATGGACAAATGGACATGGACGGTAATGGACCGTAGTGGACAGTAATGGACCATAATGGACGATGCATGATTGTCCATTACAGTCCATTATGGTCCACTACGGTCCATTACCGTCCATGTCCATTTGTCCATTCTCTGTGATCTCTGTGGTAAAAAATATAAGGAGGACGATGAAAACATATTTGGTAAAAGCGATCTTGTTTGTTTCTGTTTGCATGTGTTTTGATATGGCACATGCATGGCGCGATGTTCCTTCTTGCTACAAAGACTTAGAAATCAATTTCTTCGATCCCGAAATCACAACCCAAGCCTTTGCTCTCCATAATATCGATCAGAGTTCATGGAACCTCCTTCTACAAAGCCTTAAAAATAAGGCTGCCAATGTCCCAAGCATCATCGATCAAAGAGCTAAGCGCATGCAAAGAAATCCTCTTGACCACCCCTTTCAACCCAAGGAGGCCGAGCAGCTGCTCATGGATGTGCTTTATGAGAACCTTGTAGAGGCTCTTCATGAACGAAATTTCATTACTCAATTCGACAACAGAGAAATGTTTAACTACATACGACGTCGACAAGCAGATCGCTTGAAAGCGTGTTTTGGAGAATATAAAGGTAGAAAAGAATATTGAATCAAGTTCCAGCAAATCTTATTTACTGTCCTATACGTAAAATCAACGTAGCAGCATTACCTGAAGAGATCATAAGGCAAAAACTGATTGCCTGCATGACACAACAGCTCGGATTTCCCCTGTCATACTTGGCTGTCGAGAAAGAGCTCAGGCAAATGCCGCACTTGAAACTAGTCAACAACAAGGTTCCTCAAAGACGAGCGGACCTCATCTGCTTTTCTAAAGAGATCCATCCACAGCATTCCCTGTACCCTTTATTGATTGTTGAATGCAAAGCAGTCAAATTAACGTTGAAGGTGGCAAGGCAAGTGGCAGGATACAATCATTTTGTGGGTGCTTATTTTGTCGCGATTGCAAACGAGAGTGATGTCAAAACAGGATGGTACGATAGTGTTCGGAAAGAGTACATTTTCGTTGATTACCTTCCTAGCTATGACCAATTGCGTGCCGAGGCTCTAAAGCAAAACCTAAGGTAGGTAACCTCTCAATTATAGTCTTCTAACAGCCAAAAGATCGCCAGTCGAGTTCCGATGGGAATGCCTAATTTTTAAGTCTTCTCCCGATTTTCGGATTATCTCCACACAACATGAGAGGTTACTATCGTCATCTCGGCATATTAGACTTGCTGTTTTTACAGGTATCTGTCTGCCTGTTAAGAGAATAACACTAGAAACCACTTCAAAAACCTTGGGAAGGTTGTATTCAACATGACGCTTGGAAAGAGGTGACGAGTCCCAATCTGATTTACTGAACATTTTTTTTATCGATTGCAATGTGATTAAAAACCAATAAGGTTCAGCTACAGCACCAGCGCGTACATGATGAACAGTTGGCACCTCTCCGCCATCAACACGCCGCCCACCAGTAGTATAATCAAGCAGCCTACTACTTATGTGAGCATTCCTATGAGGACGCGTGTATCCTGAAACATCTATGTCATATGAGGTGCGTTCAAACGAGAATTCAACAGGAGGGGTTTCGGGTTTGGGGCGTGCAGCCGCATTTCGCAGAGCCTCTATGTCTAGAGGCATTCCATTCTCCAATAAGGCAGGGCGAGCAATCACAGCATGCGTATGTCCTACTTTAAATCCCTGTGTTCCCCAAAATGGACAAGGTTGATCAAGAATTTCATAAATATTATCGGGTAATTTAGGCTGTGGCATTACAGCTGTATAGTGCGCATTCCATCTTCCTTGGCCATATACAATGACTCCTTCGATGTTCACATGCGTGACATACCTAACTATAATATCAATAATAGGACCAGGTATACCAGGTACATTGAGGACAGGTATGAGGGCGGTTTTCAAAGAAACCGGACTAAACACTAAATCCCTATCATATGGGATGGGAACAGTGAACTTTCCGAATCTTTTAGCAACTGTGAATTTTCTAGCAACTGCTTTTGCTTTCACCCCAAGCGAACTAGAGGAAGAAGATGCAGAACTGCTTGAAGAAGATGACGACGACGAACTCGTAGAAGAGGATGGTGCTCCAGTAGATGCTACAGCATCGAATAGCTCCCTAGCACGCTTCTCCGCAGCTAGCTTCTTAGCACTCTTCGCAGATCGCTCTTTATCATGCTTCTCCGCAGCCAATTTGCTGTATGTTTTGAAGAACGCCACAAGCTCATCCTGGCCCGTTACCTTCGCCACTCTGATAGCTGTAAACCCTTCTGATGTAGCTGCATGGATATCGGCTCCAGCGACAACCAAGCGTTCCACACAGGGTGTACTCTTCATGCTTACAGCGACCATCAAAACTGTCATGCCATCTTTGCCGGCTGCATTGACGTTAGCTCCAGCACTGATGAGTCGGTCGAGCATATCCAGGTCACCATTGATTGCAGCCATCCACAAAACTGTGCCATGTTTGTCGGCTGCATTGACGTTAGCTCCAACACTGATGAGTCGGTCGAGCATAGCCGGGGGACCAAACTTTACAGCCCACATCAAAGCTGTCCTGCCATCTTTGTCGGCTGCATTGACGTTAGCTCCAACACTGATGAGTCGGTCGTGCATAGCCAGGTTACCATTGGCTACAGCCATACACAAAGCTGTCATGCCAAGTTTGTCGGCTGCATTGACGTTAGCTCCAGCACTGATGAGGGGCTCGATCACAGCCAGGTTACCAAACCTTGCAGCGAACATCAAAGCTGTCGTGCCATCTTTGGCGGCTGCATTGACGTTGGCTCCAACAGCGATCAGGCGGTCGATCCTAGACGAGTTACCAGACCTTGCAGCGAACATCAAAGCTGTCGTGCCATCTTTGGCGGCTGTATTGACGTTGGCTCCAACAGCGATCAGGCGGTCGATCCTAGCCGAGTTACCCTTGATTACAGCGTCCATCAAAACTGTGATGCCTTTTTTGTCGGCTGCATTGACGTTAGCTCCAGCAGCGATCAGGCGGTTGACCTCCTCAACATTTTTAGCGCGCATGAGAGGAGTCCAGCCGTCTTTATCAGACTCTTCCATATGCTCGAGCAACTTCTTGGCGTTATCTAGAGTTACAGCGGCGCTAATGGCCACATTTGGATGGGCTATATGGATCCATGCACGAGCAGCAGGGAATAATGCAGTCAGCCTAGCGAGAAGCGGGTCATCTGATTTGATGGCAGTAAACGGTACACCAGCGGACACTTTCTCACTCAGTTGCTTCACGACTTGTTCAAAACAGAGCGTTACGGGATTAATAGCCGGTTTGGGAATGGGAGTGCTACTTAATAATGATAACCTTGATGCGGCTTCCCAGGCGCCTACTCCACAAGCGAGTAATGCGTCTCTACTGCTTTTTGCTGCCATATTATTTATCTCCAAAAAAAGTTCATTATAATTATTCACGTTTCTATGAAACACTTAGGTAAAGCAACTAGAGAATGCTAGTTACTTAAATTTTTGTCTATCATTATTGCCTACAGCTGACCAGGCATCAGCAATTGTGGGCGAAGAGCCGCCCTTACATGGCTCATGAATATGTTTGGAGTGTACCCAGGCCTTCTGTTGCCCCTTCAGGGCTCCCTCAGTCTGGACGAGTGCGGCTACTTTTGGTTGGGAATGATTACTATCATTTTTGCCCTTTTTTATCTCATTTTGTAGCCCACACCTAAGGTTTTCGCGAGCCTGCGAGCGAAAACCGCAGGTGTGGGAACTATGAAAATTAGAAATGAAACCAGGGCACTGGTTCTTCTTTTTTGCCTTTTTTAATCACATGTAAACAAAAATGAAGAACCAGTCCGAGGCTGTGAAAAAATCGACAATTGGTTTGTGCCGGCCCTCCGGGGCGATATGTGTAGGTTGGCGTTTACCCAGGCTTCGCTTACCCCTCCGGGGAGCTTCAGCCTGGGCTATTATGTGAACAGGCCCTCCGGGCTGTTTGCAACTTCTTTCGCTTGCTGAAACACATCGACATATCTAGCACAGCAAATGACAGATGTTGTAAACAGCCCGGAGCGCCTGTTCATGTAATAGCCCAGTCTGAGATAGCCATGTAAGGGCAATTCTTTAAATTACCACTGCCTTTCGTATTTCGGTAAAAATCTCAGCAAGTGCTGTCCCTTGATAGTGCAGAAACACCTCTTCTCGATTCAAAATCACCGTCTTGAAGTACTCCTCGAACACTCGTAACTCTTCCAAATCAAGTATAGAAAACCATTTTTTTAACAAATCTGCTTCTTCTTTTTTATAGGTCACTTCTCCTGAAATAACCTTCATCTGAAGCAACATCATGGGCAGGTTTTTATCCATCCCCATCATTCCATCAAGGTTTAATCTTTCTCCAGAAGGTTGATCATAAATGCCGGTGTCTGCATGCACTAAGCAAAGGTCCACATCCCTTTCTACAGCTTCTTTGCCACGACTTTCCTTTGCTCCTTTTCGATCAAGGGCAAACAAGGTTTTGAATTCTTCTGCATCGGCGCCATCAATCAGTATCAGTTTTGTGGCTTTTGTTCTGCGGTCTCGGACAATTAGCGCTCTGTCGACCATCTTTTGACAGGGTCCAAATGGAATGCCTCCTTGTTCTGTGAGAACAAGATCCTGTGACATCATCAAATTCGGATTTGCAAAGAGTTTTCCCATCACACTACGCCGTTTATTAAATTGGTCGGCTCCCAGTTTTGTGCTCCTTTCCAACGCCTCTCTCGCATGGAGTACAGCAGATCGAGATTCACTTCTTTCCTTGTGTGCGGCGTCAAATGATATGGGAGTAAAATAATCGGACCTAAAGAGCATCGAGGTATTCGCCCAGGTACTATGCTTCAAAGGAGATGCACCAGGCGGAATATTCAAAGTGAATTGCTCCTGTCGTACTTCTTGATCAACATTCACTTGTCTTCTTTCATCAATCGTATGCTGAGCTGTGACTGCAACAGCGACATCTAATGCCACTGGCGCTGCAGCACCTTCTACAGGGCCCTCCACAGGCGTTGCTAATAATGCATCTACCAAAGGTTTTCTCTCATCAACTGCTAATTCAATTAAAGCTGACATGCCCTCTCTTAAGGCTTTAAGATTGGGTCTAAGGAGAGCTGTTGGATGTTTTTTACACCATTTCTCAATTGGAATCAAAAGGGCTTCCATATTTCTTGTAAGGCAATCTTTAGCATCGATCATCTTTTCAAGTCGCCCAAATTGAAGATATGGGGAATTCTTCACAATGCTCAACGTGAGGTTATTGAGTTCTTGGTATGAAGCTTCTTGGAGCCTTTCAACAGCAATTTGATCAAGAATAGAATCGCACTCTTGAAAAATCATGTTCTGCATCTTCTGACGTGTGGACAGGGCATTATCATCAGCTTGCTGCTTTGTTTGGTATTTCTCTACAAAAAGGATGAGGTCCAGAACATCTAACGGAGCAGTCTTGCCCAATCTAGTTTTGATGATGTTATTCAGTTCTTGAGGGATGATAAAAGTGACCTGTTGACTTTTCTCGAGTCCACGCATACGCCACACGGCCTGTAAGAGATCTCGCAAATTGGAATTTTTGTTAAGAGTCACAAACGCTTTGGCAGTAGCTGCATGGTCAAAATGTGTTCCTGTACACTGCCGTTGGCCATAAATCACAAATCTATCTTCGGGTTTAATATGCAGAGAATGACCTATCTTAATAGCATAACCGGTTTCAGTTCGCACAAGGGTCATGGGTTTATCGCCATCGAAATAAAATACAGCAGATAGTCTTTTGCGCTGCCTTAAAATTTCCTCGGCAAGAAGTTGTGGAGGAGCATCCTGGAATATTCCACCGAGGTCAATGATGGCTTGATAGCTGTCAATTTTTGAGCTTTTAAAAGCTTCTCGCAAAAGGTAAAGCGCTTTCTCCTGACTTTTTTCCAGCATCGATTTATCTAGTTTCTTGCTGCTGCCAGAACTACCGCTAGAACTGATCTCTTTCGATTCACGCTCGGCACCTTCTGGCATTTCAGGAATAATATCGATCGCCTCTCGACTTCTTTCCCACAATAGAGCGACAGTTTTGCCATCCACACCTTCCCTCGGCTCAGTAATGATATCAGCAGAGAAAGTGTCTTTATTAGCAATGGTCCCTGCGAAAGCATGTTTGACATGAAACATATTTGACAACGTTTGAGCGTTGCTGCTAATCCGTTGTTCATACATTTTGATATGAGGTAAAATGTATGAGCCCAAAAATTGGATGATTTGTTGTGGATTTTCGGAGATTTGTTTTGCCAGTGTTTGAATATCTGCGTCTTTACACAACATAACGGTTCTAGCGTCAACGGGAATACTACCGCAGAGTGCAGCATACTCTTGATAGGCACGTGAAAGTTCGGGATCTTCAAGTCTTTTTCTTGGCATCTCTTTTTTAATATTGTCACGAATACGCATCAGCTCTTTTTTAAGGAGGTGAGCCGGGATACCTTGTTTTAGGTATGTCTGCAGTGTGTAGTTCATTTGTTCTGCATAATGGGCAAATTCGGAACCGATTTGTGGCTTTTGAGATTCGTAGGGGCCTGCCAAAATACTTAAAATGCCATCTTTATTGGGCAACAACCCATAGTTTTGTTTGTGTATCTTCTGTAAGGTATTGGGAAGGAATGTTTTTATCTGACCTTTAATAAAACCTAGTGCATCCAGCAATTCTTGCTTATCTTTTAATTCTTTTTCTCCCAATCCTAAGATCACCGGAAGAGGTCTTCGTCTGTCTGGTGCCTCAGAATCGGTTAGGTATTCCATCAGTTCTTTTTCATAAGCACTTAATGCTGGATATCCATTTTCACATAAATACGTGAGGCCTGCAGTAGCCAGCAAATTTTCAAATTGAGAGTATGTTTTGCTATACTGTTCTCGAGCAGCTGCCGAGAAGGGAAGTCCTTTTGATATACGTTTAGGGATGAAATCCTCAAAATTAAAGAGCTCATGCACAGCTTTATTTCCTGCAATGGTCTGGTAAAGGGCTGTTGTGATTTTCCCATAGATTGCCCCCACTTCCACTGAGGCTCCGAGGGCTTTGTGCACTTCCTTGCGACAATTCTTTTGCAGATCAATTTCATCAATAATCACATTCCCATGGATTTTAAGAATGCGTTTTATTCTGCGAAAGACTTCTTCTTTTGCAAAGACATCGTCGTTTGGTCTGTTCGAGCATTCCAAGCGGTTTTCTCGGGCATCTAGGGCAAAATTATGCATTTCAGTGCTGCTTACAACAAGAAATCCGCGAGTAGCGATGATGTCATTTAACTCCTTCTCAATCTCTTGGAGACCTTCTAAAGTGTTTGTTGTTTTCCAATCGATTTGATGGGCTGCCTGGTGGTAAATCATTGCGCCGCTCTGCTGCATTTTTGCTGCAACTGTCGGTTTCAATTCTTCGGGTATCATCGCAATGGAAAGCTGCCTTCCATCAGCCTTTCTCAATGCTAATAGAACAAGCAAAATATCGGTCTTTCCTGCGCCCATGGGTATTTGTAAGGCACGATTGTTCGTTTTTGTTCCTATGATGTCCACAAAAAGTTTTTCTAAGTCAATAATCTGATCTGAACGCAGGAGTAGGTTGCGTTGATATTCGATGAGCAAATATTTAAAGTAGTGCTGTTCGAGTTCTCGGCCTTCTTTATCAAATTTATCACCAGGGATTTTATAATTTCTTTTTGCTGTAATCTCGCGCTGCAAGGCTTGCATTTGTTCCTGACGAACATCATCTGGAAGCGAAGAATCTTTAAGAATATTAATGAGATTAAGGGCACGCAGAACATGCTGTTGATGCGTTTTACGCACTAAAAAGAGCTCCACCCTTGCCTTAAGCTCAGTAATGTCTTCTAAAGAAAGAGCCCTATTCCGTTTTCTGATAGCGTTAGCATCATCATTCAGGATTAGAATCAAGAGTTCATCAATGGATAATTTGTCTCGGACTTGAGCATGATCTCGCTGAAAAGTTCTTCTCAAACGTTTTCTTGGATCGATTGGCTTGCGATTGGCAAGCTCTAGAACATCTGCCTCCAGCTTATTCACAAGCTCTGTTTCAGACTTCTCTTTTTCAAGTAGATCGCGTTCTAAACGGAGTAGTTGTTCCGGTTTTAAAACATGTGTGGAGCTTGCTCTTGAATTTAGGTAATCGGAGACATCCTTTTGCAATTCGTCGAATCCCCGTTTTTCAACACGAGATTTTGCCTCTTTACCGCATAACCCAATCCTGTCGAGAAGTTCCTTATGACGATTTTTTACTGCATGCTCTTTCATATCAATGTCGACAGCTTGAAGTAGAGGTGCAGTTGCCAGATCGCTTTCTACTTTTCTCTCCTTCTCTTCTCGTTCTCCAAATAGATAGGCTTCAGGGAAAAGTGAGGGGGAAGATAGACTATGAGTGGCGGGTGAACCAATAGACAGTTTTGGCATGACTGCAGAAACGACGGCATGATGAGGAAAATGCGTGACAGTAGTCTGGAAAGCAGAAGGGGCTTCCATTATCCAATAGAGAGTTCTTAAATGACGTTGTATAGAATCGCGCCATTGTTCATATCGTTGGTCTTCTGCCGCCTGAATCTGTGAATCGTAACTAGATGGAGTATTTGCTTGTCTTCTTCTATCTCTAAGTTCCACTAATGCAAGAGTCTCCCCTGGTTTAGCAAAAGCCCTAAGAGTCTGAAATATATCAGGAAACCGTTGAGGATTTTTTGCTACAGATCTGAGTATTTGAGCTAATGAAGCATCACGATCGTTATCGTCAACCCAAGCTAACCAACTGAGTAATCGTCTTCTATTCATGAGATCAGTTTCGTTCCGTGCAATATGATACAAACTGAGGAAATTTTTCCTGACTTTAGTGCCCTGATCCATTACAATCTTATCCAAAATGTCTGCACAAATTGGGTTTACAAAATTGCTAGGATTCGTATTTCTTAAACTAATCTCCACAAACTGCTTACCGACAATCCCCTCTCTGGTTATTTCTTTTGAATGTCCTGCTGTCCCTAAATAACGCATCCAACTGACGGATGTTGGAAACTCTCTTAAAAGCTGACATTCACGCGCACTCAATAAAAATGATCTGGCATGGGACAATTGGCTTAAATATTCTTCTATGTCATCAGAGACTTCATGATGTCCTCTAAGAGATGCCAATGAATCTTTAAAACCAGGAATCTCAGGCTCTTTGCCAAATTTTGCAAGATTGTCCTTAATTAAAGCCAAAGTCTTTAGCCGTAATGCACATGCTTTGAAATCTTTATCAGTTCCATTTGTAGAATGAAGAATTAATAAGAGCAACTCGAATTCTCTTTTGCTATACGCCCCCATATTTTTGGCTAATGTGACTTCTTGCAGAATCTTCTGAGTTCTGCGATAATCCCTTTGACTCAAGTATAGGTACGCCAAATACAATTTGCCCTCAAGTCCGTCGCATTGCAGTTCTCCTTTGGAATCTACTTGATATTCATATGCAGTATGATTGTCTGTTAATAGTGTCTCCCTAAATTTTAGTTCCGCACTTAAATTTCTAATGGAATTGTCAGTGTTCATATCAATTTTCCGATGTGGAATTATCACTCGCCGGGGCTTGATGGTACCTTTGGCAGAGCCATCTTCTAATACCAAATAGCCTTGATAACGCCATAAAGAAGCGATCTGCGTGTCCACCAGATGATATCTTCGATCATTGTTGTAAACAATTTTCAAATTTTCATGATCGGTAGTAAATTTAATCTGATATCTCGGTAATTCAAACATTGTAGCAACATTATTCTCGCACCACATCTCCATATGGGGATCCACTGCGCACAGACGAGCTTGCATTTGCTTTCGTATTTCAGCCCCATCCGCACGATCGTTAAGATCAGGGTTAGCTAAATAACTGTTATGGGGGCGTCCATCTTCTCCAACACGCCTCAACCCATTCCGATTTTGAACATACTGTATCTTGCCTGTCTGGTTGTCAATGAAGAGATGTATTGCGAAATCAGCCGAATACCAATGGCTACATCCCAAACTAAAGGCAGAGTCTGTTACTTCGGCGTGAATCAAATTAAACTCCACATCTTCAGACCATAATTGTTCTACTTGAAACTTTTCAAGGATGTGTTTGAGGGATGTTGATGGAATCATTCTTTTTAAATAAAGGTGTTGATCATAGGATACTTGAGCAATATTTTCATAATTAAATTGGTCTTTGATATTATACAAACATGAATCATATGATCGAACATCCAACTGATCAATTTTAGGAAATAGGGTCAGAAAACCGCTAGATCTTGCATGATGTGGATAAGTTGCACGCGATGAACATGACATGTTAATGATAAGCTGACCACTTTCCAAATTAATGCGAGATTGACCTCTTGCAATGAGGGGAAATCCCTCAACATCCCAATCACCTGGTTCAAAATCGGCAGCTCGACTAAAAATTTCACTCAGCCTTTCTTTTGATCTGAGTTTTAAGTCAAACAGCAGTTTATTGCGCAATAAGGTTATGTCATCTTCAAGTATTCCGTTCTTTTCGCGAAGATGTCTTTCAACAGAATTATCGTGATAATAGAAGAGGAGTTTGAGTATCTTAGACATCTCTGAGTCATTTAAAACTAAATTTTTCTTTCTACCAAGTGATGCTAACAACTCTCTGGCAAGTAAACACTTCCTATTGTCATCGGCATTACCCGGGAGACTGATCATTGTTAATAATTTCTCAGCAACAGCCCCTAAGCCATCTTCAGCACGTTCTTTAATCTCTTTTGTTTCTTCTTTCTCTTTGACCTCTTCCTGGCTTGATACATCGTCACAATAAGACTGAAAGTGATCCTGCATTCTTAAAAAGAACACTTCAGTGGATAAATCTTCTTCGATCTGACTATATTTAATCCCTTTTTTGACAAAATCCATTAAAGTTTTTGCAAATTCTGGATAGTGCATTAATTGACTTCTCAACACACCCCGTTCGAAAATAAGACTCATGAAAAGCTGCTGATAATCTTTGTCCTTTAATTTCGAAATATTTCGAAGGAAATAGGCAATGGTTTTTACAGCTTGTTGACCTTTATCTTCAGGGCAACGCAACAACAACAGATCTCGATACTCCTCTCTTTTCAGACGATGATTCTCCAATTTCGAAGCAGTCATTGCAGAATTATGACTAAAGGATTCAGTAAATTCAGTTATAAACATTTTCTCAAGTAATGTTTCTATATCAGTAAGGGTAATTTCATCATGAGCTTCCTTTAATGCTCTTGTGCCTGTAAGGAGTTCTCCCCGAAAATCAAATTCGAGCTTTCGAAATGTCTCAACTCCTGAAAACTCAGTACTGGTTAATTTAATGGTTGCTTGCTGATGCAAAAATGAGTTCAATCCCCAATAACGAAGCCTATCAGAGGTCAATAATTTTGACGTGTGTGCAAATTGAGTTGTAAATGCGAGCCTCTTTAGAGCCCCAAATGAACGAGGTAAAAACTTGTCTCGAGTATCCGCCATTGCGCATGCGACGCACATATGATCCGGGATCACAGTAGGGACATCGGGAATATCTGTGGGTAATGTGCCAAACTGAGCATAGTATGCATTTTTCTTCTTAAGATCTGCATGCTGTGATTCTAACTCTTCTCGTACCTCTTTTCTAACGGCCGCTAAGACATCAGGATGATCGAAAAGATACTTCCAAACAAAAACTTCTTCCTCTGTGATGGGATCTGATAGCTTTCTTGTGGTAATGGTATGTTTAATTTCTTCCATTGATTTAGAGTCTATTCGGATTGGAAAAGAATAAGAGGCAAAATCTGTCGGCCTCGTGAAAAAGATACCTCTTGCTGCTCTCTTTGCATTGTTTTTACCAGCTATCAGAGTTTCTGTTAATGACCGTTCCAAAGCAGGATCTGTTACAAAACAATATCCGCTTTCAGGAGATTGAGTTTCAACACTATGGTAAAAATAAGAAGCATCTAGACAGCAGCGACTGACACAATGTTCATCTTCTTTTGGCAATCGTTTCGCAATCTGTTGAACAACAATCAGGGCCTTTTCCAGTAATAATGGGACATAAGTGCGCTTTCTATTAGGATCAGGCAATGACCACTGTGTTCTTAAAAAGGTATCGCTAAGATCAGCAATGTGCACCATGCAAGCTTCGCTGTGCTCTGAAGGAATGTTGCTCCAGATAGAGCTGGTGGCTGGTGGCATCGACTCAAAAAATTGCCTCAGAACGTAGTGAACGCGAGGGTTGTCAAATTTTTCACTATTATTTTTCAAACTAAGTAACTTCGCATATTCGGCCAGTTGCAAATGCAAGGTTTCAGGCTTTTTCCAGTCCATTTTCAGAGTAAATAGGGATTCCCATACATCTTTTTTTATTCCCTCGACACACGGCCTTCCATGCCCAATAGGCTCGACTGATACTCTTGGTAATTCTTTAGGTGCAACATCGCGGATTAGAGGAATCAAGGAAACCGAAGATACTAAAGATAAGGCAGAATTTGCATTCTCCTTTAAAGTCTTGCATTTGTTTTTTTTCGTTGTGAATTGCGCATTGGTTTGCTCCGCTTCTTCCTCGCTAATCCATCGATTATGAACGGCTTTACTTATTGATCGGGAGAATTTATCAATAAATGCCTCTACGACATGTATATGAGCCAGTTTCGAGCGAAGCGTTTCCCTGTCTGGAGCGGGAGGTATTCCATAATAAGCATCAGAATTTTTCACAAATGATTCGAAAGTTCGCTGCCTAATCGCAAATTTTAGGGCTTTATATTGCTTTTTGCTCCCAGCATTTGCCTTTAAATATGCGAATAATACTTTTGTCGAGCATGTCCCCGATCGCTGTGGAGTGGAGAAATCCTGTTCTGTTGTTTCGCCACCTTTTCGAGGAGTGGGAGTACTTAAGGTTCTTTCTGAACCATCGAATTCAGGACAAATGCTTTTCAATAATTTTGCATAAACATCAACTGCAGAGCGATTAGATTTTTGTGGATCTGGATCTAGATACATCAAATCATAATGACTTATCCATGGCTCGGAGCGTAGCAAATCCTCTCTAGAGCATTTGAGTTCTAGAACATTATCGAATTTATGTTTATTCCCAACATGAGCCGAAGTATGATATTTTAGTCCACTACCCGTATTAATTGTCTTGAAGGTGAACTGATCTTGTGTGATGCAAGTCACTTCATATAGCATTGCATGGCCAGGAGTCCCTTTCCAGCCTCCTGGTATGAGGAATCGTTCCCCTTCCTTCATGGCACCGATCTTCTGCTGCATCCAAAGGGCAAAAAGTCTTGCTGCATTTCTCTCCTGATGAACCTTTTTTGCAACCTGGACTACTTCTATTGCTTGATCCAAGGAACCACGCATTCTGTCTAACAACTCAGCATCAGCACCTTTAGCCTCAACTTCAGCAATCATCGATTGAAAAAAGGCCATTGATTCCCCAAAGTTATTCCCTTCAAGAGAACGGTCCTCTAAACGGGTGCCTGCAGTAAAAGCATCTCCGAAAATTCCAGAAACAATGGAAAAATTATAGGGCCGATACGGCAGATTTGGAGCACTCAAAGCTTCGCGAAGCCCCTCCTCCAATTCTTCTTTTGTGGGAACACGTATGGCAGATAACTCATCATCTACACCTAATTTTATATCTTCTATTCGAGGAGGAGGACCCCTAATTGCGCGCATTATCTTTTTTGCAAACAATGCTAAAAGGGAAATTCCACCTACGGCAAGGGATGAGATTCCAATGATCTCCACGCTGGTTTTAGATAAAGCTATAGAAAGAAGGATAGCGGGAGTCAGAACGTTGGCGTACAACAAGATTAGCGCGAGTGCGCCTATCAATAAAAGAGCAACTGCAGTAATTTCTAACGCAGTGCGACCAAGAGATTTTGTGGGAACAGGAGGGTGAGCGGTTTTGTTAAGCTGTGCATTTCTTGCTGTATTACTAACCACAAACAACCATTACAATTATGTTTTAAATAGAAATATTAAATAGTTATACATATTATATCACGTTAACAACAGAAATGTAAATAAAAATTTACAAATAAAAATTAGTTTAGAACTAGTTAAAAATTAGTAAAAATAGTAAAACAACTAAAAGTAAATGGTTCTTCAGAAGAATCGGGGCCGAGTGTTTTTCGCGCGGGGACGGTTCTCGCATAAGGGCACACTTTTAACACAGGCC